>JBKOVX010000330.1:0-3058 GCA_046724115.1 Gemmatimonadota bacterium
GGCTGTGACAGTGGAGTGGCCCGACGGACGCGTCAGCAGCCTGACGAAAGTCGCCGCAAATCAGCGGATCACCGTGAAGCAATCGTTGTCCGCGAAAGGAAGCGGCAGTCGCTTATTCGAGGATCCCAACCTCGCCACCCAACTGGTCACTGACATCACCCGCCAGACGGCGTTGCCGTTCGTTCACCACGAAAACAGTTACGTCGATTTTGATCGTGAGCGGCTGATGCCGAAGATGCTGTCCACGGAGGGCCCGCTGATGGCGGTGGCCGACGTCAACGGCGATGGACTCGACGACATCTTCATCGGGGGCGCCAAAGACCAGCCGAGTGCGATTTTGATTCAGCAGTCCGACGGTAGCTTCGTGGGGAGCAACGAGAAGCTGCTGGCGCAGGACAGCGCCTCCGAGGACATCGGCGCCGTCTTCTTCGATGCCAACGGCGACGGATACCCTGATCTCTACGTAGTCACCGGCGGCAGCGAGTTCTCGGAGGGAAGTCCCCTCCTCGACGACCGGCTTTATCTGAATGACGGCAGGGGAAATTTCCGCAAAGCCGTTGGCGCGCTACCGCCGCTACCGATCAGCGGGTCGCGAGTGGCGGCAGGAGATTTTGATGGCGATGGTGCCACCGATCTGTTCGTTGGCGGGCGGAGCATACCAGGGCGCTACGGACTCGATCCGCAGAGCGCGTTGCTGAGGAACGATGGTCGCGGGCACTTCACCGACGTGACCGACAAGGCGGCGCCGGGGTTGTCGCACATCGGCATGGTGACGGATGCCATCTGGAAGGACATCGACGGCGATGGCCAACCCGATCTAATTGTCGTCGGGGAATGGATGCCGATCACCATCTTCCACAACGAGGGCCACGGCCGGCTGGCGAAGATGACCGTGCCCGGACTGGAGAAGAGCAACGGCTGGTGGAACCGCATCATCGCCGGGGACTTCACCGGCAGCGGAAGGGTCGATTTCATCGTCGGGAACCTGGGTCTCAACACGCGCCTGCAGGCGAATGACAAGGAGCCGGTGACGATGTACGTCAAGGACTTCGCTCACAACGGGTTCGTGCAGCAAATCATCACGTACTACAACGGGGGCAAGCCCTATCCCCTTGCCATGCGCGACGACTTGCTGCGGTCGCTACCGTTCCTGCAGACTCGCTACGCCAACTACAAAGACTATGCGAAGCAGACCGTCGCCGATGTCTTTCCGGGACGGGATCTCGAAGATGCCGTCGTCAAGAACGCCTACACCTTCGCGACGTCGCTCGTTAAGAACAACGGCAACGGGACTTTCACTATGGTGCCGTTGCCGCTCGAGTCGCAGATTGCTCCCATGTATGGAATACTCGCCGCCGACATCGATGGCGATGGCAAGATGGACCTGCTGATGGCAGGGAATTTCGACGGAGTGAAGCCCGAGCTCGGGAAGATGAGCGCCGGCTACGGCGCCTACCTGCGCGGCGACGGCAAGGGCCATTTCACTGCGGTTCGCGAGCTGGAGAGCGGATTTTTCGTCCCGGGTCAGGCGCGCGATATCCAACGGGTTCGCACCCGGAATGGCAGCATTTACGTGGTGTCCAGAAACAACGACCGCCCACTCGTCTTCCGAGCGGGCGGATCAAAAGCGGTGGCGGCGGGTCGCTAGTTGCTGTTGTGCTTGGTCTTGATGAGAATCACACCGTTCGCGGCGCGCACGCCATAATAGGAGAGGCTGGCGGCGTCTTTGAGCACCTCGATGGAGGCGATGTCGTGCGGATTGATGCCGATCAGTGCCCCGCCGGGCCCGGGCTCGATCGACATGCCGTCTATGACATACAGAGGCTCTGCATTGGCGGTAATGGAAGAATTGCCGCGGATGCGGATGGCGATCCCACCATCGGGAGTTCGGGTCACCATCACCCCCGGGACCTTGGAAGCGAGCGTCTTTTCGATCGCATCTTCGGTCGCTCCCGCCCGATCAATGTCCTCGCCGGTTACTGTCGTACCGGGTTGGGGAATGGCGGGAGATCCGGAGGGGGCAGGCTTCTCGACGGGTGGCGTAGTATTTCCGGAGGCGCAGCCGGAGGCGAGGCCTACTACAAGAGCGCAGGAGAGGGCGCGCGGCGATAGTGTCGCCATATGACTGTGGCGCAAGGCCAATTTGTACTGTTGGACAAGATAGTTGCATTACACGTGCCCTGCCTAGTCCAACCTTTGTTTAGGCAGGCTGCAACCCTAGCTCTTATTTCGACGCTGCAAGAACTTTTTTCGTAACCTGAAACGGAGACTGACCGAGATGTACAGACCCAGTTGGGCCCGCGGAATGGCGTTCACCGCATTGTTGATGACGCTCACCGCGACGATGGCGGTGGCTCAGGACACCCTGACAGTCTCTTCGCCCGATGGCAGGAACAAGGTTGGGGTCGCCACCTACCAGGGTCGGCTTTACTACATCCTCAGCCGCGACGGTCGTCCTTTGCTGCTGCCGTCGATGCTCGGCTTCGAGTTCAAGGGTGCGCCTACACTGCGCGACAGCCTGCGCGTCACCGGCTCGAAACGGGCGACGCACGACGAGACGTGGACGCAGCCGTGGGGCGAAGTCGCTCGCGTGCGCGATCACCACAACGAGCTGAGAGTCTCGGTCGAGGAGACCGCAGCCCCGCGGCGCCACTTTGATTTCGTGGTGCGCGCCTTCAACGATGGCATTGGCTTCCGTTACGAAGTGCCGGCCCAACCCGCGCTCGGCGATTTTGTCATTTCCGAGGAGCTGACGCAGTTCAATCTCGCCGACGATTCCAAGGCGTGGTGGATCCCGTCGAATCGGCCGAGGCTGGACAGGTCGGAGATGCTGTATTCGGTGTCGCCGGTGAGCGTGATCGACAGCATCCAGACTCCGCTCACCACGCAGACGCGCGACGGCAAGACGTTCATGGTGATTCATGAGGCGAACCTCGTCGATTACGCCCGGATGAACCTCGCCGGGGCGCGGATGGACAACAGGCTGCTCCGCGTCGCGCTGGCACCCTGGCAGAACGGCGACAAGGTGCGAGGCCATACGCCGTTCATGACTCCGTGG
>JBKOVX010000129.1:0-2478 GCA_046724115.1 Gemmatimonadota bacterium
TGTCCTCGACTGAATGGCGTCCCGTCCGCAAATAACCGCGGTGCGACTTCGCGCGCTGGCGGCGTGGGTGATGCTCGCCGCGGGCGCGTGCTCGAGCCGCGCCGTGTCGCCGGTTGCAACCGGTGTTCCGGTCAGCACCACCGCTTGGTGGCGCACCGGAGTTTGCTACGAGGTCTTCGTTCGATCGTTCTACGATTCCGACGGGGACGGCGTCGGTGATTTGCGTGGCCTCATTTCCCGCCTCGACTACATCAACGATGGCAATCCGGCTAGCACGACCAGCCTCGGCGCCAATTGCATCTGGCTGATGCCGATCGACAAGGCGATGAGTTATCACGGGTACGACGTGGTCGACTACTACCACGTCGATCCTCGGTACGGGACTGACGATGATTTTCGGAATCTGGTGACGGAAGCGCATAAGCGCGGGATTCACGTCATCGTCGATTTCGTCCCCAATCACACCGGCAGCCAGAATCCCTGGTTTCAATCCGCGCTGCGCGATCCGAATAGTCCGTATCGCGATTGGTACCGCTGGTCAAAGACGCTTCCAGCTCAGAAAGGACCATGGGGACAGGAAGCGTGGCACAAGTCACCGGTGCGTGATGAGTACTACTACGGTGTTTTCTGGCACGAGATGCCGGACCTGAACTACCAAAACCCGGCCGTCCGCGCCGAGATGGAAAAAGTTCTGACGTACTGGCTGAAGGAAATGCACGCCGATGGATTTCGCTTCGATGCCATCCCCTATCTCGTAGAGGACGGCGACCAGCTTCAGCACTCAGGCGGAACGCACGATGTACTGCGTCAGTTGGGCAACGCAGTTCGGAGGGAGGCCCGAGCGTCGTTCACAGTCGGCGAAATGTCAGACGAGTCGCCGGATGTGATGGCGACTTACTATCCCGACCAGCTCGATTCGTACTTCGCCTTTGCGGTAGCCAGAGCGACGATGCAGGCGGCGGCGACCGGAGACGCCCGGGGGCTCCTCAAAACGGTTGCCCAGGCGAATGAGAAGTTTCCGAGAGCACGGTGGTCACCATTTCTCACCAATCATGATCAGCCGCGGGTGATGAGCGTCCTCGGCGACGAAGCCAAGGCGCGGGTTGCGGCGAGTGCGATGTTGATGCTGCCGGGGATGCCGTTTGTGTACTACGGCGAAGAAATCGGAATGGTCGGACCCAAGCCCGATGAGATGATTCGGACGCCGATGCAGTGGAGCTCGGCACCGAATGGCGGATTCACGAACGGCAAGCCGTGGGAAAGTCTCCAGTCAGACTGGAAGACGAAGAACGTCGTGGATCAGGATTCTATTCCAACATCACTGCTCAATCACTATCGCAGACTGATCCACCTGCGAAACTCATACGAAGCGCTTGCCAGCGGCCCACTACGTCTGGTACAAACGGACGATAGAACCGGGACGATCGCCGCCTGGGTTAGGTGGTCGCACGACGAAGGGTTCCTGATCATCGTCAACTTTGGCGCACGACACAGTGAGCTCTCCATGGAGAGGCTACCATCGAGTGCCCTTCCAGCCTATGGCGATTCCACGCTGGAAGTCTCATACACTGACCCACATAACGCCTGCGTCGGACCCGTCTTATTCAATGCTGAAGGTTTATTGATTCGCTCCATCGAAGCGCACGGATTCTGCGCGTTCCGTTTCAGTCAACGCCGTCGCTAGGCGCCGCTTTCCTCCATCGTCACCGGCGTAACCGCCGACCGATCCTCTTCCCCCGTCCGAATCCGATACACCTTCTCGACGGGAAGCACGAAGATCTTGCCGTCGCCCACTTCCCCGGTCGCGCCGCCCGAAAGTATGGCCTTAACCGTTGGCTGGACAAACGGGTCGGACACGCCGATCTCGAGTCGCACCTTGTCGTGCAACTCCACCTTTACCGTCGTCCCACGGTAAGTCTCCACCTGCTCGGTCTCGCCGCCATGGCCACGGACTCGGCTGATCGTGAGGCCGGTGACCTCGGCTCGGTAGAGCGCCTCGAGGACATCGTTCAATTTTTCCGGACGAACAATCGCGACGACTAGTTTCATTTTCAGCCTCCCCCTCCGTCGGCGTGAACGAGAATTGCGCCTTCGCCCCTGCTGTACGCCTCTTCACCGTGCTGGGTGACATCCATTCCGATTCCCTCCTCCTTATGACCAGCGCGAAGCGGCACGACCAGCGCTATCGCCTTGAGAATCACGAAGGTTCCCACAACGCTATAGACTATTGTTGCCAATACCGCCACAGCCTGAATTCCGAGCTGTCTCGGATTGCCGAACAGCGCGCCATCGGCCGTTCCGTTCCAGATCTTTTGCGCCAGGATGCCGGTAAGGAGGGCGCCCACCGTTCCGCCGACGCCGTGTGCCGCGATGACGTCGAGCGAATCATCGAGCCTGGTGCGGGCTCTCCAAAGAATGGTGAAGTAGCTGGGAACTGCGGCGATTGCGCCGAGCACGATTCCGGATGTTGGACTCACA
>JBKOVX010000136.1:0-4122 GCA_046724115.1 Gemmatimonadota bacterium
GGTGTAATTGGCGCCGCGTCTCGTGGAGTACGCGTTGAGCGGGTATGTAACGCTCAAGTGATTGCGCGCGCGAGTGAGCGCGACGTACATCAGGCGACGCTCCTCCTCGGTTTCTTCTTCGTCGTTGAGACAGCGTGCCGAGGGGAACCAGCCGTCGACGGCCCAGATCACGAAGACAGCATCCCACTCCTTTCCTTTGGCCGAGTGGGCGGTGCTAAGGATCAGGGCGTCGTTCTCTTCCTTCGTTCCCTTCGCGAGATCCTGGGTTGCCTCTGGTGGCTCGAGGGCGAGCGCGGATAGAAAAGTCGCGCGGTCTGGGTAGCCGGCAGCGATGATCTGCAGCTGGTCGAGATCGGCGAGGCGTGGCTCGACCCTGTCGTACCGTTCGCGAAGGATGTTGTCGTACATCAACCTGACGCGAGCGATGTCGGCGGCCGCCTGCGCCTGGTCCAGAACCGGACCCGTTCGCAGGTTGTCGAGAAGCCGGACCAGCGCGGCGTGCGCGGCTCGGGCGCGTGGGGGCGGACTGTACCGGCCGAACGCCGTCGACTCCCAGGCGGCTGCCGCCATTGCGTCGATCGCCGCGCGTGCGGTCGCATCACCGATCCCCGGAAGCAATAGAAGGAGACGATACCAGCTCACTTCGTCGCGGGGATTCTCGAGGATGCGGAGGAACGCCAGTACATCCTTCACGTGCGCTGCTTCGAGGAACTTGAGACCGCCCCACTTCTCGAACGGAATCTTTCTGTTCGTCAGCTCGATCTCGAGATCGGCCGACATGTAGCCGGCGCGAAACAGCACCGCGATCTCGCCGAGCGGTGTGCCTTCTTCGTGGAGCTCGAGGATGCGATCGACGACGAACCGGGTCTGCTGCTGCTCGTCGCGGGCGGCGACCAGCCAGGGCGCCTCACCACCAGTTCGCTCCGTCCACAGGTTCTTCGTGAACCGCTCGGCCGCGCGCGAGATCAGGGTGTTGGTGACGCCCAGTATGGGCTGCGTGGAGCGGTAGTTCTGCTCGAGCGCGACCATCGTCGCACCCGGAAATTGCCTTGGAAAATCCAGAATGTTCCGGAAGTTGGCGCCGCGGAACGAGTAGATGCTCTGCGCATCGTCTCCGACGACGGTGATGTTCTTGTGCGTTACGCACATCCCGCGGAGTATGCGCGCCTGGAGCACGTTGGTGTCCTGATACTCGTCGACGAGGATGTGATCGTAGAGCCCTGAGATCTTCTTCCCCAGCTCGGGAGATGCTTCCAGCAGCAGCGCCCAGAACAGGAGCAGATCGTCATAGTCGACGAGATTCCGCTCCTGCTTCCTGCGCGTGTAGTCCGCGTAGATCCGGGAGAAATCCTCGAGGTAGTCAACGAACTGCGGATACGAATCGCGGACGATGTCCTCGACGGAGAACTCGGTGTTGATGTGCCGGGAATAGACGTATTGGAGAGTCTCCTTCTTCGGAAATCGCTTCGACTTGGTCGCGTACCCGAGCTGGGCGCGCGAGAGCTGCATCAGATCCGCCGAGTCGCCCTGGTCCATGATGGTGAAGTCCTTCGGCAGACCGGCGGCTTGTCCGTAGCGGCGGAGCAGACGATGCGCGGTTGCGTGGAACGTTCCACCGTGGACGCGCTTGCTGTTGCCACCCACCAGACGCTCGGCGCGCGACAGCATCTCCTGCGCAGCGCGTCGCGTGAAGGTGAGTAGAAGGATTCGCTCGGCGGAAACTCCGCGTTCGATCAGGTGAGCGACGCGATAGACCAGCGTGCGAGTCTTGCCAGTGCCGGCACCAGCGATGATGAGTAGCGGACCGTCGCCATAAGTAGCTGCCGCGGCTTGCTGTGGATTGAGCTCCGTTGCGAAGTCGCGAAGATTCCCCGAAGCTTCGGCGCGCGCCCTGGCGGGATAGACCTTCAGTGTGTCACTCACGCGACGGTCTCGAGAATCGTCGAACGCGATGTTACGACGGCGGTGAGGTCGAACGCTTCAGCGAATTTTGCGCTGACGCGATCTCTCACGTCCTGCTGGGAGATGGAGTCGAGACCGACTTCTCGCGCGATCGACGTCATCACCACGCCGTCGATCCCGCAAGGAACGATAAGCTCGAAAAAAGAGAGATCGGTGGTGACGTTGAGCGCGAAGCCGTGCCAGGTAACCCAGTCACGCGCGTGGACGCCGATCGACGCGATCTTCTTCCCGTGCGTCCAGACGCCGGTGTACGCGGGGTTGCGCTCGCCCGGAATGCCGAAATCTGCGAGCGTGTTGATCAACGCTTCCTCGATCTTTCGCAGATACCAGTGAAGGTCCTGTCGGTGGCGCTTGAGATCGATGATCGGATATCCAACGAGCTGCCCTGGCCCGTGGAACGTCACGTCGCCGCCGCGCTCGACCTCGAAGACTTCCACGCCTTTGCTCTTCAGAAATTCCGGCGATGCTACGAGATGCTTCTCCTTCGACCCTCGGCCGAGCGTGACCACCGGCGGATGCTCGAGCAAGAGTAGTACGTCCTGTGGAATCGTGCCGGCGATTCTGTCACGCGCGATGTTGCGCTGCAGCTCGAGCGCCTCTCCGTACTCGAGGCGTCCCAGAGGGACTGTCCATAACTCTCGCTCAGCCACAGCGCGTCGCCGGAATCACGCGTCCAGAACCATTCCGAGAGAATCGAGAACGGCCTGGTCCACTGCCTCGGACAGCGTCGGGTGCGCGTGAATTGCGAGCGCGACTTCTTCGACGGTGAACTCGTTCTCGCGCGCAACGGCCAACTCGTGGATCAACTCGGTGGCGTGCGCGCCGATAATGTGTGCGCCAAGTATCTCGCCGTACTTGGCGTCGCGAATGACCTTGACGAAGCCCTCGGTCTCGCCGGAGGTGCGGGCGCGGCCGCTCGCCATGAACGGGAACTTGCCCACCTTGTAGTCGATCTTCTTTTCCTTGACCTGCGCTTCGGTCATCCCGACCGAGGCGACTTCCGGGTGGCAGTATGTCGCGTTTGGGATGTTGCCGTAATTGACCGGGTGCACGTGCTGCTTGCCGGCAAGGTACTCCGCGAAGACGACGCCCTCCCGCATACCTTTGTGCGCCAGCATTGGGGGACCGGCGACATCGCCGATGGCGTAAATGCCTTTGACCGAAGTCTCCATGCGGTCGTTGATCTTGATGAAGCCACGATCGGTGAGCTGAACGCCGAGTTCCTTGATGCCGATGTCTTCGATGACCGGCGCGCGCCCGGCGGCGACGAGAACCTTTTCAACCTCGAGGTCCTGCTTCTTGCCGCCGACGTCGATGCTCATGGTCACGGAGTTCTTGCCGACCTTGACGTTACTGACCTTGGCGCCGGAGAGGACATCGATTTTCCGCTTCTTGAAGCTGCGAGTGAGCTCGGTGCCGCAGTCGGCGTCCTCAAGCGGCAAAATGCCGGGCAGCACTTCGATGAGCGTAACCTGGGTGCCGAAGGCGGTGAAGACGTCGGCGAACTCGCAGCCGACGGCGCCGGCGCCGATGATCGCCATCGTCTTGGGCGCCTGTTCCAGAATCAGCGCTTCGTCGGAGGAGATGACGGTCGTCTTATTGAGCTCGAGTCCGATCTGGGGAAGCCCTTTGACGCGTGAGCCGGTGGAGATGACGATCGCCTTCTTGGCGTCGTGCTTTTCCTCTTTTCCACCGTCCACTTTCACGCTGACACCGTTTTTAGCCGTGATTTTCGCGGAGCCCTTTATCCAGGTGATCTTGTTCTTCTTGAAGAGGTACTCGACGCCCTTCGAGTTCTGGTTGCTGACGGCGCGGGAGCGCTTCATGGCAACGCCGTAATCGAGCTTCACGTCGCCGACGGTGATGCCGAAATCCTTGGCGGTGTGGGAGATTTTCGTCGCCAGCGACGCCGACTCGAGGAGTGCCTTGGCGGGGATGCACCCCCACAGCACGCAGGTGCCGCCGAGTCCTTCTTTTTCGACGACGGCGACGGACATCCCGAGCTGAGCCGCCCGAATCGCGCCGATATAACCGGCAGGGCCGCCCCCAATAAAAATCACATCGTAACTTGCCATGGAAAATTTCGAGTTAATAGTCCGAGGGAAATCTAGTCACGGTCTGCGAACTGCGGACTAATGCGGATTGGGGGTTGCGGACCAA
>JBKOVX010000219.1:0-3158 GCA_046724115.1 Gemmatimonadota bacterium
CTCGCGAGAAGATCTATATCGCCGCCGTCACACGTTGTTATCCGGGCGCGCACCCGAGCGGACGCGGCGATCGCGTGCCGACGCGCGAGGAGCAATCGAGCTGCGCCGACTGGCTGGAGCGTGAGCTGCGAATCATTCGCCCGACGCTGCTGATCCCCGTCGGTCGTCTGGCAATCGAGCGGTTTCTGCCCAAGCTGCCATTGAACGTGTTGATCGGAACGAAAGGAATAGTCAAGCACGCCGGCGGTCAGTCGATTGCGATTCCGCTTCCGCATCCGTCGGGTGCAAGCAGCTGGGTCCACGAGCCGGGGAACCGGATTCTGGTCGACAGAGCAATCGAGTTGATTCGCGTTGAGTTGACGCGGACGCTGCGTAAGCCTGTGCGGGGTTGACCGAATTGACATTGATCTCCACCCTTAGGTATCAGTCGTTGGTGGGCCTCATGGATACCTCACCCGCAGCACGCATCGCCAATATCGGCGCTGGAGAGCGGCGCAAGCGCCTAGTCTTCGGGCTCGCCGCGTTCGGTGCCGGAGTTTTGATCGCGGTTCTCCTAATCCTGGTCAACGCGCCCCTCGTCTGGCGAATCCCTTTGATCTTCCTTTTCTACGTCGGGGCGGTCGGCTTCTTCCAGTCGCGCGACAAGACATGAGTGCGACTCGCGTCGCGCGGTCTGCGCGACATGGACCAGGGGCCGCAACCCATCTCCGAGCCGGACGAGCTGCAGCAGGTTCGGCGTCAGGCGCGGGTTGTTTACGCCAAGTCCGTCATGACGGCAGCGATTCTCACCGCCATCGCGCTGATTCCGTAGTCGCCGACAAAAGGGCCACCGAGTGATCGAAGTCATCCAGAGCGATATCACTGCGCTGGATGTCGACGCGATCGTGAACGCGGCCAACTCGTCGCTCGCGGGCGGGGGTGGCGTCGATGGGGCGATACATCGCGCGGCCGGGCCGTCCCTCGCTGCCGCGGCGATTCCACTCGGTCCGTGCGCTCACGGCGACGCGGTAATCACTCCGGGTTTCAAATTGAAGGCGCGCTTCGTGATCCACGCCGTCGGGCCGATCTGGTCTGGCGGCAGCCGCGGAGAGCGAGAGTTGCTCCGGCGCGCGTACGAGCGCTCGTTCGAGCTAGCCACCCAGCAGCGAGAGATTCGGTCGATTGCGTTCCCGTCGATTTCTACCGGCGCCTACGGCTTTCCAAAGGACCTGGCGTCGGAGATCGCGCTCGACGTGATGAGAGCGCACGAACGAAGATTTGATCGGATCGTGGCGTGCGTCTTTGACGAGGAGAATTTCCTCACCTACGCCGGCGCGGTTCGATGAGGGTTTCCCTACTCTGTCTCGCCCTAGTTCTGGCCTTCGGCGAGGCCGACGCCCAATCGTCTTCGCGGTTCAATACGATCGTCCGCGCGCAACACGATAGCGGCTTCTCGGGGGTCGTGCTGGTAGCGAGGGGAGACTCGATCCTTTTCGAGAGAGCCTACTCGCCGCTCAGCGGCAACCCGCTCTCAGTCAACACGAAGTTCAACATCGCGTCGATGACGAAGAGCTTTACCGCTGCGGGGATTCTCAAGCTGCGGTCCGAGCATCGTCTTTCGTTCAGCGATCCAATATCGCGTTTCTTTCCCCACGCCCCGCTTGAGAAGCGCGACATCACCGTTTTCCATCTCCTGACCCATACATCTGGTCTCGCCGGCCACTCGGCCGGCTCGGGAATCATGCGTCGAGATGGTGCGGTGACGGCGATCCTGTCGCAGCGGCTTGAGTACCCGCCGGGAACGCATTATCGCTACGCGGACGACGACTACCAGCTGCTCGCGGCGATCATCGAGGTTGCGTCAGGCGATACGTGGGAGGATTTCACCAAGCGCGAGCTGCTCGTTCCCGCGAAGATGCGGTCGACCACCTTTCAGGGCGGCGACTGGGGACACAAGGGCGCCAGCGGAATGCGCAGCACCGCTCGAGACATCCATCGGTGGGTGACCGGCATTCACGAAGCCAGACTCTTCGGACGGACCGACAGCAGAGAGCTCGAGTCTCCACTAATGCACGTGCGCAGCGCCCCGCCGTTCGAGATTCACTATGGCTATGGTACACGCTTGTATGTGAGCGGCGGTCGAGTGACAGAGGTGATGTATTCCGGGGGCGGTGATGCAAGGAGTACGAGCGTGGCGCGCGTGATGGCCGATGGGACGATGGTGATCATCCTCTCGAACGCTGGTCAACGCCGCGGGACGACTTGGGCGTCCTACGTCGCTGAAAGACTCGTCCCAAGAAGGTGACTTAACCCGCCGTCGGCCCCCTCACTGCTGGTTGGGAGCGGGAGGCGTGCTGTCTGCGGGGCGCTGCCCCTGTTTCGCGAGGAGCGCGATGTAAGTAGCGCTGTCCCATGCGTTGTGAATTCCGACGAATAGCAAGAGCAGCGCAGAAGTGGCGATCCCGAAGAGGGCAACGTTCTCGGAGAACACGAGCAGCCCGGCGGAAACGACCATTACCGTGTAGGCAACGAGCGGCAGCACAGTATGCCAGATCCAGTCTTCGAGCACCGGCTTGTACAGCTTTGTCTGCCGCGACCGCCGGATGACGATCATCGTATAAACGATCCCCGCCGCGCCTGTCACCCACACCACAGTCGCCGCCGCGTGCCACGTCGGCCACGGCGCGCTGAGGACGGCCGAGATGAACAACACGATGCAGAAATGGACGATCGTCGGCGTAGCGAAGGTGTTGATCTCGTGCTCGCCGGCCATCGTTGGCGAATCGGGGATGAGCGCCATGACGACGAACTGAAGACCGGTCAGAGCGCCCGCAGAGGATCCGACGATTACGTAAAAGCTCTCCCAGAGGGAAAGCGTTTCGTGAGCTGGCATGAGCAGTGATTGATTAGACGTGCCGGCGCCACCGCCTCGAGAAAATCTCTGCGTGGCGAACACAATCTACTCCTGCCAGCGGCGACCTCAAACCGGCACCCCGGAGGGAGAACTGCAACTGAACGGGTGCGAGGTGTGAGAAGCCGAGCTGCCAGTTGTGCGTTCCCTACGTCGTGACGGCACTATCGCCGCTCAGAGCACGAGCAGCTCTGAGCGATCACGGCAATATCAAATGGAGATCCCCGAACTCGTGCCACAGATACTTCCCCTCGAGCAGCGCCTGATA
>JBKOVX010000422.1:0-12120 GCA_046724115.1 Gemmatimonadota bacterium
GCCCGCCTTGACGCTCCGGGCTACCAGCTTTGCTATTTCTATTGACATCCTCCGCCGCGGACCTCAATTTGCATACTGCATAATTATCCAAAACCAATATGATCTCCCGCGCCGCTAACCGAATTCTCCTTACTCTCTACCCGATTACCATCGGGCGGACGGGGAGAATTTGCGCGGGTGCGGATGCGGACTCATAAGTAGGTTGCAGAACTAAACGCGCGAAGGGCCTCTCCCGAGATCGGAAGAGGCCCTTTTTTCATGTACGATCCAGAGGAGCCTGGGGCTCCGGGATGGACGATGGCGGAAAAGCAGGGACTGTACGACCCGGCTTACGAGCACGACGCGTGCGGCATCGGCTTCATTGCACACATCCACGGCGTTCGTTCGCGCGACGTCGTCGAGAAGTCAATCCAGCTGCTGCAGAATCTGTCGCACCGCAGTGCCGTCGCCGCCGATGCGTGTACCGGCGACGGTGCGGGCATTCTGCTCCAGATCCCGCACCTCTTCCTGCGTCGGGTTTGCGGATTCTCCGGAATCACGCTCCCCGACGCGGGGAGCTACGGCGTCGGCATGGTCTTCCTGCCGTCTCGCGCCGCGCACCGCGCCGCGTGCGAGCGTGTGATCGAATCCACCGTCGCCGAGGAAGGCTACTCAGTACTCGGCTGGCGTGACGTCCCCGTCGACGACGCGGTACTCTCACCGCAGACCAAGCGCACGCGACCAGTCATCCGACAGGTTTTCGTCGCGCGCATGTACGTCGATCGCGAGGTCGATGCCGGCTCGTCGTTCGAGGTCGCGCTGTACATCATCCGTCGCAAGATCGAAGCGGCACTGCGCGCGATGCCCGAGGGGAGCGACTGCTACTTCGCATCGTTCTCCTCGCGCACCGTCGTCTACAAGGGAATGCTGACGCCGGATCAGTTGTCGAAGTTCTATCACGACCTTCACAATCCGGACGTCGTCAGTGCAATCGCGCTCGTCCACTCGCGATTCTCGACCAACACGTTCCCGTCGTGGCGACTGGCGCATCCCTACCGGTTCCTCTGCCACAACGGCGAGATCAATACGCTGC
Organism: Gemmatimonadota bacterium; assembly: GCA_046724115.1. GTDB lineage: Bacteria > Gemmatimonadota > Gemmatimonadetes > Gemmatimonadales > Gemmatimonadaceae > UBA4720. The sequence continues at coordinate 1,073 of JBKOVX010000422.1, forward strand.
GCGGCAATCTCAACTGGATGAGAGTGCGCGAAGCGACCATGTCGTCGTCGCGATTCGGCGGCAAGATCGACGCGCTGTTCCCCGTTTGCGGAGAGAAGCAGAGCGATTCCGCCTCGGTCGACAACGTGCTCGAGCTGCTGACTCTCGCCGGCCGGCCGCTGGCGCACGCGATGGCGATGATGATCCCCGAAGCATGGGAGTCGCACGCGACGATGTCCCCCGACCGGCGCGCGTTCTATGAGTACCACGCCTCTCTGATGGAGCCGTGGGACGGGCCGGCGGCGATGGCATTCACCGACGGACGTCAGGTCGCGGCCGTTCTCGATCGAAACGGACTGCGGCCCGCTCGCTACGTCGTGACCGCCGACGATCTCGTCGTCCTGGCGTCAGAAGCTGGAGCGCTGCCGATCCCCGTCGAGAGAATCCGCGCCAAAGGCCGGCTCGAGCCGGGGAAGATGCTGGTCGTCAACACAACCACCGGGATGATCCTCGACGATGAGGCGATCAAGACCGAGCTGGCGATGGTCCGTCCTTATCATCGATGGATCTCGGAGCAGAGGATCGATCTCGAGCAGCTTCTAACAGAACGGGTGCCAGCAGTCAGTGGCTCAGATGCCAGCGGTGAGTTAACGACCGGGGGACCCTCGTCCCTCGCCCCTCGCCCCTCGCCCCTCGTCTCGTCCCTCTTCCCGCTCCAACGCGCCTTCGGCTACACGACCGACGAGATCAAGATGGTCCTCGGCCCCATGGCGGACGCCGGCGAAGAGCCGGCTGGATCAATGGGCAACGACACGCCGCTCGCAGTTTTGTCGCGGCGGCCGCAGCTGTTGTTCTCGTACTTCCGGCAGATGTTCGCACAGGTCACCAACCCGGCGATCGATCCAATGCGCGAGCAGCTGGTGATGTCGCTGGCGATGAACCTCGGCCCTCAGGGAAATATTCTCGAGGTGAGCGCCGAGCACGCTCGGCAGATTCGCATCGCGCAGCCAGTGCTGACTGAGAAGACAATCGCAGCACTGCGCGGTGTAACCGACCCCGCGTTGCAGTGTGTCACGCTATCGACGCTTTTCTCCGTTGCAGACGGTGTCGGCGCGCTCGCACCCGCAGTAGACGAGCTGTGCAGTGCGGCCGCCGATGCCGTCTCAACGGGATGCGGCATTCTTGTTCTCAGCGATCGCGGTGTAGACACCGAGCACGCCCCGATTCCCGCGGCGCTTGCGGTGTCCGCAGTGCATCACCATCTCCTGCGCGCTGGCCTCCGCGGTCGCGTCAGCATTGTTTCCGAGACTGGCGAAGCGCGAGAAGTCTCGCACATTGCGCTGCTGGTCGCGTACGGCGCGAGCGCAGTCCATCCATACGTGGCGCTCGAGACGGTCGCATCACGCGCCGAGCAAAGCTCGCAGCCCCTGGCCGCTCCGCACACAGCTCCCAGCTGGTCGTCTTCAGTTGCAGTTGCGGCACGTGATGCGGAGGCGCACTACATAAAGGCAGTCGGTAAAGGCCTGTTGAAGGTGATGTCCAAGATGGGCATCTCCACTCTTCAGAGTTATTGCGGCGCCCAGCTGTGGGAAGCTGTCGGTCTGAATCCCTCCCTCGTCGAACGCTACTTCACGGGCACTCCGTCGCGCGTCGGTGGCATCGACCTCGAGCTGATCGCCGAAGAGACGCTGCGTCGCCACAGCAGCGCGTTCGACGAGGCTGCGACGCGGCTCGATCCGGGCGGCGAGTACCAGTATCGCATCCAGGGCGAGCATCACAACTGGAATCCGATGACGATCGCCAAGCTCCAGCACGCGACGCGGTCGGACAACTATTCGACGTTCAAGGAATTCAGCAAGCTCGCCAACGACGAAACGCGTCAACAGGCCACGTTACGGGGATTAATGGTCTTTGTCGAGCGCGACCCCATCCCGATCGACGAAGTCGAGCCGGCAAGCGCCATTACCCGGCGGTTCTGCACCGGCGCGATGTCGTTCGGCTCACTGAGCGCGGAAGCGCACCAGACGCTCGCCATCGCTATGAACCAGCTCGGCGGCCGCAGCAACAGCGGCGAAGGCGGTGAGGAGCGCTCGCGGTTCGGCACCGATCGCAACAGCGCCATCAAGCAGGTTGCATCGGCGCGGTTCGGTGTGACGGCCGAGTATCTGGTGAATGCGAGCGAGCTGCAGATCAAGATCGCGCAGGGCGCGAAGCCCGGCGAAGGCGGTCAACTACCCGGCCACAAGGTCGACGCCATCATCGCCAAGACTCGACACTCGATTCCCGGGGTGACGCTCATCTCGCCGCCGCCGCATCACGACATCTACTCCATCGAAGATCTGGCGCAGCTGATTTACGATCTCAAAGCGATCAGCCCGAATGCGGCCGTTTCGGTGAAGCTCGTCGCCGAGGCCGGCGTGGGAACCGTTGCGGCCGGCGTCGCCAAGGCGCGGGCGGATCTGATAGTTATCTCCGGCGACTCCGGCGGCACCGGAGCATCGCCACTGTCATCGATCATGCGCGCGGGCAGTCCCTGGGAGCTTGGGCTCTCTGAAACGCAGCAGACGCTGGTAATGAACAACCTGCGCGGACGCGTGCGGCTCCAGACGGACGGCCAGCTCAAGACCGGACGCGACGTCGCCGTCGCGGCGCTGCTCGGTGCCGACGAATTCGGATTTGCGACGGCGCCGCTCATCGTCGAGGGATGCGTGATGATGCGCAAATGCCATCTCAACACGTGTCCTGTCGGCATCGCCACCCAGGATCCGGAGCTGCGCGCTCGCTTCGCCGGGCAGCCCGAGCACGTCGTGAATTACTTCTTCTTCATCGCCGAGGAAGTTAGGGAGATTCTGGCACGCCTCGGCTTCAGGACGATGGACGAGATGATCGGACGCACGGATTTGCTGCGCGTCCGCATCCCTGAGAACAACGCCAAGGCGAGCACACTCGATCTCTCAGCGCTACTGCATCTCACCGAGCCGGTGGAAGGGTTGCGCGGCGGTCGGGTTGCGCGGCGGCACGTGAAGCGGGAAACGGGCGGCGGAAGGCGGGAAACGCAGAACGCCGTTCAAAAGAGCATGAACGGTATTCTTCTCGAAGTCGCGCGGCCGGCGCTCGAGAACGCCGAGCTCGTCAAGGCGACTCTTCCCATCAGCAATTCGGATCGCGCCGTGGGAGCTACGCTGTCGGGAGAGATTGCTCGTCGGTACGGCGACGAAGGGTTGCCTGATGGAACCATCTCGTTCCGGTTCGTCGGCTCGGCGGGTCAGAGCTTTGGTGCATTTGCCGTGCGCGGAATCTCCCTCGAGCTTGAGGGAGAGGCGAATGATTATGTGGGTAAAGGACTCTCGGGTGGGAGACTTGTCATTCGTCATCCGCGTGCGGCACAGTTCATCCCCGATCAAACGGTTCTGATCGGCAACACTGTGCTGTATGGCGCGACGTCGGGCGAAGCGTATTTCGCCGGCGTTGCCGGTGAGCGGTTCGCTGTGCGCAACAGCGGCGCGACCGCTGTCGTCGAAGGTGTCGGCGATCACGGCTGCGAGTACATGACCGGCGGCACCGTCGTCGTACTCGGTCGCACCGGTCGCAACTTCGGGGCGGGAATGAGTGGCGGAGTCGCGTTCGTGCTCGACGAATTCGATCAGCTGGAGACGCAGTGCAACGCCGCCATGGTCGATCTCGTCCCGCTGATCGATTTCGGTGACCGGGATCTTGTGCGACATCTGGTGGAGCAGCACGCGCGACACACCGGCAGCGCGCGCGCTAAACGCGCTCTCGCCCAATGGGACAGAGCCGAGCGAAGCTTTGTCGCCGTCGTGCCACGCGAGTACAGGCAGGCGCTGGAACGCCAGCGCGACCAAGACAATGCACGCGCGATGGCTGGTGGCCGGCACGGCATGGCGATCGTAGATGCGCGGAGCGACCGCCATGGCTGATCCCAAAGCGTTCATCACGTTGCGGCGCGCGACGCCGGAACGGCAGCACACCGACGAGCGTGTGCGGCACTGGCGCGAATTCTATCAGCCCGTTCCCGATTCGAACGTTCGCACCCAGGCAGCGCGCTGCATGGATTGCGGAGTTCCGTTCTGTCAGGGCGATACCGGCTGTCCGGTTCGGAACATCATTCCCGAGTGGAACGGTCTGGTGCAGCGCGGAGAGTGGCGCGCCGCGTTCGATTCACTTCATTCGACGAACAATTTCCCGGAGCTGACCGGCCGTCTCTGCCCTGCCCCGTGTGAATCTGCCTGCGTACTCGGCATCGTGAACGAGCCGGTGGCGATCAGGCACATTGAGCAGGCGATCGCCGACCGCGGATTCTCGGAGGGATGGGTGCAGCCGCGGCCGCCGGGTCGTCCAACGGGCTTCAAGGTGGCAGTAGTAGGCTCGGGACCGGCTGGACTCGCGGCCGCACAACAGCTCCGTCGGTTCGGTCACGACGTCGTCGTGTTCGAGAAGAACGAGCGCGTCGGAGGACTGCTGCGCTACGGAATTCCGGAATTCAAGCTGCAGAAATCGGTTCTCGATGCCCGGCTGTCGCAGCTCGAGGCGGAGGGAGTGCAGTTCCGCGCCGGCGTCGACGTCGGCGAAGACATCACCGCGGATGAATTGCGCGCCCAGTTCGACGCGATCTGCATCGCCACCGGTGCGGAAACGCCCCGCGATCTCGACGTTCCCGGTCGCGAGCTGGGCGGCGTTCACTTCGCGATGGATTACCTGACTGTGCAGAATCGACGTCTCAATGGAGATCCCGATCCGCGCGTCATAACAGCGCACGACCGCAACGTCATCATCATCGGCGGTGGCGACACCGGATCCGATTGCGCAGGTACATGCATCAGGCAGGGCGCACGAAGCGTCAAGCAGTTCGAGCTGTTGCCCCAGCCTCCAGCAGGACGAGCCTCGAGTACGCCGTGGCCGCTGTGGCCGATGATGCTACGAAGCTCGCACGCCCACGAAGAAGGATGTGAGCGCGATTGGAGCGTGGCGACAACCGGGTTCTCCGGCGAGAACGGCCAAGTGAAGCGCATTCACGCCATTCGTCTCGAGACCAAAGTCAACGCCGACGGTCGCACCGACTTCGTGCGCATTCCCGGCACGGAGTTCGAGCTCGAGGCGGATCTCGTGTTGCTGGCGATGGGATTCACCGGACCGCTAAAGAACCGATTCCTCAACGACCTCGGCGTCGCCTACGACGCGCGAGGCAACGTCGCCACCGACGAGACCCATCGGACGAGCGTGGCGGGCGTCTTCGCGGCGGGCGATGCCCGGCGGGGTCAATCATTGATCGTTTGGGCGATTCGAGAGGGTCGGGACGCGGCGGATGCGGTGAACGCCTGGCTCGGCTCGAAGGTCGTCGCTTGACAGATCGCCCTGTCCACCCATATCCTAGGTCCGTGACCATTCACCTCAACGCCTACTTTTTTAGCTACTACGGGTTCCCCACTCGGAGGCCGAAGTCGCGCGCGTAACAGGATAGAAGTCACCGCACACAAACTCGGCCTCCGCAGCAGCGGGGGCTTTTTTTTCGCACCCGCACCGCGGCACCGATCGCTTCTCACTTTCACGCCGGAGCACAATGCTGAAGTCAATGAGTGTCAGCACGAAGGCCACGCAGTCAACGAATGGAACCCATCCTCCAGCTGCGCGACCGCTGCCGTTGCGCGTTTCCTTTCAGGGCGATCGCGGAGCGTATGCCGAGTGCGCGATAGAGCAGATCTGGCGACATCCCGTCGACTACCTTCCGGTCCCGACTTTCACCGGTGCCGTGCGCGCGGTCGACGATGGCGACGCCGACGCGTGCGTGATTCCAGTCGAGAATTCGATCGTCGGTCGAGTAGATGCTGGATTGCAGGCGCTGGCCTCGCATCCGCACCTGCTCACGGTCGCCGAGGCTCGGGTGCCCATCCGACACTGTCTGCTGGCGCCACGCGGCGCGACGATGCGGGGATTGCGCACCGCGTCGAGTCACCCCGTGGCGTTGGCGCAATGTAGTCGCTTCTTCGAGCAGCACTCCTGGATCAAAGCCAACAAATCATTCGATACCGCCGGCGCTGCGCGCGAGGTCGCCGAGCGCGGCGATGTTTCGCAGGGCGCGATCGCGAGTTGCGCGGCGGCTGAGCGGTATGGCCTGGTCGTGATCGAGGAGGGAATCCAGGACAGTCGCGACAATAACACGCGCTTCGTTGCCGTCGTCTCCGACAAGACCCGACTCTGGCGACGCACCCATGCCATTCGCGGCGCGACGTCGGTCGAGGAAGATGATCCGCGGCACATCGCCGAAGCGACGCGCGAGCTGCTGGAAAAGATCGTCGAGCGCAACTGGCTCGAGGCCGACGAGATCGTGAGCGTTTGGTTCACCGTCACACCGGATCTGACTTCTGCGTTCCCCGCGCTCGCGGCGCGGGAGATGGGCTGGGTCGACATCCCGCTGTTGTGCGCCAGCGAGATTCCGGTGCCGGGATCGATGCCGAGGTGTCTCCGTACGTTGGTGGAGATCGAATTGAAGGCGCCTCGTAGGCTGGACACCCACGTCTACCTGCGAGATGCCGTCGCGCTAAGGCCAGACCTGCACGACAAGGTCGAGGCGGGCCGTTGATCTTGGTGCTAGCTGGCTTGGTTCAATACAAAAGTGGGGAGCTATAAGCTTAGTCAGCATTGCTGCGGGGACCGTCGGGATGGCGCTCCAAGCAGCTCGAAGGTGCAGGCTGGCTAAGCTTATGGCTCCCCGCTTTAGTTTTGTGGATGTTATTGCACGACTACATCTACGGCCCGCCTTGAATGCCGATCTCGAATTCGCAGGTGTGCATAGTTGGTGGTGGCCCCGCCGGCATGATGCTCGGCTACCTCCTCGCTCGGTCTGGAATCAGTGTCCGAGTCCTCGAGAAGCACGCTGATTTCTTCCGCGACTTCCGTGGCGACACCATCCATCCGTCGACACTCGAGATTCTCGACGAGCTCGGAATCATCGATGATTTCCTGAAGCTTCCGCACCAGGAAGTTCGACAGCTTACCGGCCAGATCGGCGACACCATGCTGACGCTCGCCGATTTCACGCATCTGCCGGTGCGCTCCAAGTTCCTGGCGTTCATGCCGCAGTGGGATTTTCTGGATTTCCTCGCCGGCAAGGCGCGAGTCTACCCCACGTTCCAGCTGGAGATGCAATCCGAGGCGACGGGGCTCTGTTTCGACGGAAATCGAGTGACTGGCGTGCGCGTGAAGACGTCCACCGGCGAGCGCGACGTCCTCGCTGACCTCGTCGTCGGCGCCGACGGCCGACGCTCCACAATTCGTGAGGCAGCCGGCCTCCAGCCGGAAGACTTCGGCGCGCCGATGGACGTGCTGTGGATGCGCATCTCCAGACAGCCAACCGATCCGGGACAGGTGCTCGGCCGCGTCGACTATGGGAAAATCTTCGTCATGCTCGACCGCAGCGATTATTGGCAGTGCGGGCTCGTCGTCCCCAAGGGCGCGCTCGAGGAAATCAAACAGCGCGGCCCCCCCGCACTACGCAACGATATCAAGCGCATTGCACCGTTCCTCGGCGATCGAGTCGACGAGCTCAAGTCGTGGGACGACATCAAGCTGCTGACGGTGCAGGTCGATCGCCTGCGCAAATGGTATCGACAGGGCCTGGTCTGCATTGGTGACGCCGCCCACGCGATGTCGCCGGTTGGCGGCGTCGGCATCAACCTGGCGATCCAGGACGCCGTCGCCGCGGCGAATATTCTTGTCCCCGCGCTACGAGAGACCGGAACTGCTTCCGAGTCGGTGCTGGAGAAAATTCAGAAGCGGCGCGAGCTCCCCACGCGCATCATCCAGGATGGTCAGATCGCGATTCAGAACAACATCATCCGGCGAGTATTGGGCACCCAGGGTCGAATGTCGCCGCCGCTTCTCATCCGCATCCTCGGTGCGGTCCCACTTTTCCGTCGAATCCCGGCGAGGTTGATCGGACTCGGGTTCCGACGCGAGCACGTCAGGATCGGCAGTTAGGGACCGCGCTCCCCGTACCCGCGCGCCATCGCGACCGCGGCGAGCACAATCAGCAGGATGATCGTGGCTTCGATGTAGCTGATTCTGGAGATCGCCGCCGCTGTTTCCTCAGGAGGCCGCAACTGGTCGGTCGATTTGTTCACCGCGGTGCGCCACTTGATGAGCGTGATCATCGGCCAGGCCTCGAGCGCGAGAATGGCGACGAACATCGCCATCTTCACCACGAAGATATAGTTGTGCTGATAATAGCTGGCCGCCTTCTCGACGCCTCCGAAAAGTCGCCACAGCCCAGTCACCAGCCACAATCCCGCCGCGGCTCCCCACCATGAATCCGCGATGAACGCGCGCTGCACGTCATGGATGGTGAGCGGCCGCTGCGCGAGCGATCGACCGCGCGAGTAGACGGCGCCGAATCCAATCGCCAGAGCCACGAGGTGCAGCCACGCGAGTACCAGGCGAAGCATGGTCGCTACTCTAAACAAGCCTGGATCGCCTCGCAAGATCCGATTGTCAAGGCGGCCCGTAGTTGGTCGCCAACTAGCTGGCCCATCGAATACTAAAGCGGGCAGCTTTTGTTTTGTGGTGGCCAGATTGCGCCAAGATCAACGGCCCGACTTGACCGCTCCCAGCTCTTAGCTCACAGCCGAAACAAATAACTAGCCTTCGCAAAGAAATAATCCGATGCCCTCCGCAGCGGCTGCCAGTTGAACCTCTGCAGCGGATCCGGCTCTCCGTCTGCGCGACTTCCGTAGCCGAGGAATAGCACGGTTCCGGGCGTCGGCTGGTACGAGAACAAATAATCCCCATGCAGGGAGCGCGAGCGAGTCGCCGACGCCAGCGACCCGTCAATGATTAGCGGATAATTCGTCCGCGTTTCGTCGCGAAGATCATCGGTCTGGCTCAGATCGTACTCCCCGACCAGCCTCATGAAGATCGCTCGCGTGATCTGGTACTCGAGCTTGACGCGCGGAATCATGTTGCGCCCGACCAGACTGTGATCGCTCCGCCGCCAGTAATCCTGATAATTGAACGTCCCTTCGACGCGCGCGCGATCGCTCGGCCTGAAGCTCATCGCCAGTTGGATCAAGTCTATGTCAGCCTGCGCCCACTCGAAGAAATTCTCGTCCTGACCACCGACGTAGAGCAGATCGGCGTTGAACCGCTTCCACTGCGGCGTCGACATTGTGAAGACGTAGTCGTGATTCGTGATGCGCGGCCTGCCCGTGAACGGGATAGTGTCACCGGCGGGCGTGAGGATCCGATACGACGCGTAGAGACCGCGGTCGAAGCCGAACGTCTCGAGGTAATAGCCGGCGCCAATGTTCCAGCCCCCGCGCAGTCCGACGTTGCCGCTCAAATGGAGCTTCTTGTCCTGCGCATCGCCGCTATTGAAGAAGTGCGAGTACTGCCACTGGTCGTCGAGCGTGAAATCGCCCGTCAGCGTTTCCAGAAACGATCCCGGCTTGCTGAACCGCGTCACCCGGTGATCGATGTCAGCACGCACTACGCCGGGACGAGAAATGAATCCGCTGCGCGCCCGGAAAGTGTCACCGATGCCGTTGAACAAATAACGGAAGCCGAATTCCTTGCCGTTGCGCGCGAACGTCGCGTCCCAGAGCGGCGCAGTGCGCGTCACCCCGCTGGCGCGATCGAAGCTGCCGGCCCCTTGCAACAGCAGACTGTACACATCGCCGAAAACCAACCGTGTGTCGAGATCGGCGACTCGATTGTAGTCGCTGCCGACGACACGATCAGTGTACGCTATTCCGAGCCGCGACTGCCCGCCGAGGTCCCGTTGCGTACGCAGGATGTTGTAGAACGCGCGGTCTCTACCTGATGACGAGAGGCTTCGATCGTCAGCCGCCGACAAAACGCCGATGCTCGTTCCCGCGACCTTGCCGGTAAGCTTCAGCGCGGCGTCGGGCTGCACGACGCGACGCGTGTAAATGAGATTGTGCGGCGTGTTGAACGCGTCGAGTCCCTCCAGGAAGAACGGCCGCTTCTCCGGGAAGAACAACGCCTGGCGCGGATCGATCACGAACTGTCCTGCATCCGATTCGACTTCCGCGAAATCAGGATTCACCGCCGCGTTGAGCGTCAGGGTGTTGGTGATTCCCCATTGCACTCTACCACCAACTTGTGGTGAGCCCCGATCATAATTCCAACCGCTCGCAGTTCGTGCCCCCGTGACCTTCTGCGTCACCGACGGATTCACGTCCAGCACCAGACCGCGGCTCAATCCAGTCAGGCCGTCCAGCGATCCCGATTGCGACAGGAACGATGTGTTGGCGCGCTTCGCCGGCACCCAGGAATCTTCGTGTCCCGAATGCTGCACCTGCCGCACGATGTTGAGATCCCAGCTCTGCACATCGGCGGACTGATACTTCACACTCTTTAGCGGAATCTTGATCTCGACTTCGTAACCGTAATCCGTGAGTCGGCCCTTGGAGCTGAACACGAAATCCTGACTCAGGTCCGGCGCAACTCGGCCCGACAGCGTCGGCGTCCAGGTGCCGGTCAGAACCTGTCCCTGCTCGACGATCGTTCCGTCCATCTGCACGCCGAGTGGATTGACGGCGAAGACGTACGCCTGCCGATGATCGTGGAAGGTGCCGAGCAATATCTGGACGTTATCGTCGGCGGAGATCTTGTCGCGATCGGCGAGCGTCGCGTGCACGCCGCCGTGCGACTCGAATGCGCGAATCCCGAAGTAGACCGCGGTGGGTGAGTACCAGACCAACACCTGCGTCGAATCCGCCGCTGGAATCCCGTCGTGCGGCGAGAATTCGGAGAAGCCAGTCAGCAGCGCGGCCTGCTGCCACACCGGCTCGGAGAGATTGCCGTCAATCGTGGCATCAGCTTCGACCCGCGGGACGCGGACGTTGAGCTGGTTGTCGCGCCCGACGTAAATAAGCGCGGTTGTGGCCGTGGCGAGACGGGCCCAGAGGAGGAGGCTGGGAAGCATTGTTTACGAAGATGTTGGACTGTCGCCGGAACGTAAAGAACTTTTACGAGTTCATGACGTCCGTGTCCCACTTACGTTGCCGGGCGATCCCGGTTTGGGACTACTCTGG
>JBKOVX010000438.1:0-1938 GCA_046724115.1 Gemmatimonadota bacterium
GGCCTCGGCGGTGAGGGATTTGGCACGCTGACACAGCGCTCGAAGTTCAAAACGAAGTTCACAACGGTCGCGGCGTTCGTCGCGGCCGTTGTGTTCTCGGTCTGCGTGTCGGCGCTTCCTGCGAGTGCGCAAACCACATCGAATCCGGCGCCCGACGACACTGCGCAAGTTCGCGGCAGGCTGGCGATTCGCGGCTTCACAGCCTTTATCGGTTGGGTTCCGGGCGCATTCATTGGCGGTTGGGTCGGAGCCAACGTCCCTCGTGGCCCGTGCGGCTGCGACGATCCCGGACTGAAGGAGGTGCTGGCCGGGGCCGTAGTTGGCGGAGCGTTCGGGGCGGCGTTCGGCGCCGCCACTCCAAGATTGAGGAGCCACTGCTCTTTCGCTAACCGATTCGGATTGGGATTGCTTGGATCCACCATCGGTACGGGGATCGGTATGATCTCCTGGACCAAGGGTTCGGGAGCAATCACAGTCCCCGTATTCTCGATTATCGGCGCCGCGATCGCTGAGGCGCCGTGTTAGCGAGAAGAGGCGTCGCGCCTCAGAACACCAGAGTCTGAATCGAATGCGGTAAGCTGGTGACCTCGGCCGCATCGCCGGCGACCCAGAGAAAAAATTTGATCTCCTTGTCACTGCGATTCATCACCACCACCGATACCTTTCCATCAGGATTGACGAAGCCGGTGGAAAGGAGCGCGCTTCTGCTCGGCGAGGCGGAGATTCTTCTCGCGCCCGGACGCACAAACTTCGAGAAGTGTCCGATGTAATAGTAGGAGTTGGTGTAGATCAGCTCCCCCGTCTTCGTGTCGGCATGAATCGGCGCGAAGCAGAAGTTGCCGACGTGATTTGGACCACCCTGCTCGTCGAGCAACACGTTCCAGTCGGTCCAGCCAACCGCACCGTCGTTGAAGTCGTTGATCATCGAGCGGCCGTAGTACTCGCCCAACCTCCAGGCGTGAATGTCCTCGGCCTTGAATGAATCGACGGTTCCCTCGGTAAAGAGCAGAGGCTTACCGGGAAAAGCTTCGCGGACCAGCCTGACATTATCGAACATCATCTCGCCACCACTCCACGGCTCGTACCAGTGGAAGCCGATGCCCCACACGTATTGCGCTGCTTTGGGATCGGCGAGGATGGTGCTCACTCTCTGGTAGATGAGATCGCGGTTGTGGTCCCAGGCGATGATCTTCTTATCGCCGAGCCCTGCGCGATTCATGGTGGGGCCAAGGTAGTTCTTGAGGAAGTCGCGCTCGTCTTCAGCGGAGAAAATGCATGACTCCCATCGCTGGGTCGCCATCGGCTCGTTCTGGACGCTGACGCCCCAGACGGGAATTCCTTCCTTCTCGTATGCCTTGATGAACTTCGTGAAATAGTTGGCCCACGACTGCGCGAAGTCGGGTCGCAGTTTCCCGCCGTGGAGCATGTCGTTGTTGGTCTTCATGAACGCCGGCGGACTCCACGGGCTGCCGAAGAGCGTGAATTTTCCTCCGGCGGTGGCGATCGCCCGCTTGATGAACGGAATCCGGAATTTCTTGTCGTGGTCGACGCTGAACGACTTCAGCCCCTTGTCGCCTTCGGTGACGTAGGTGTAGCTGGCGGACGAGAAATCGCAGCTGTGGATGTTGGTTCGTCCGAGGTTGTAGCCGATGCCTTTGTTGGGATCGAAGTACGCATCCATGAACTCCCGCTGTTTGGCGGACGGCAGCTTGGCAAAGACTTCCGCCGAGGCATCCGTGAGCGCGCCGCCGACGCCGAGTATTGTCTGAGCTCGCTTCGATGGATCGACGAAGACACAGATCTGGGTCTCGAGCGGCTGACCCATCGGCTTGAACGTTAGCTTTTCGGTTGCAGAAAGGCGGTAGTTGGTTTTGTCGGCGGTGGTGTAGACCGCAACCCCTCTTGCTGCGATTCGCCCGGGCTCGGGCGGTTCCGGAA
>JBKOVX010000424.1:0-3666 GCA_046724115.1 Gemmatimonadota bacterium
GAACAGGGGCGGTCGCAGGCGTGATTTACATTCACACCAAGGAAGCATCATCGTCGTCCTGACGCGTTGAATATTCCGGAAACGAAAAGCTCCGTCGACTTTCGTCGACGGAGCTTTTTTTCTTGCCGGGTCAGTCGATTACGGCTGATCCTGCTTGCAGAGGCTTGGATCGTACTCGGGATTGTTCTGCTCCTGGAACGGAACTGGAACGTTCACATCCGTTCCGTACAGGCCGCCCTTGAAGTACGGACCGTTCGGGAAGACAGTGTTGACAGCCCGCCCATACTGACGGATCAACCGCCGCAAATCACCGAGCCTGTGCGACGTCAGGTACATCCAGTACGCCCGCTCTTTGAAGAGCTGGTCCTGCTGCGCGGCAGTCGTAACCTGGAGCGTGAGCGGTGGAAGTGAGCCCGCCGCGTAACCGCGCAGCGTGAGCAGCGCCGCATTGCTGCGCAGCGCGTTGAGCGTCGCCAGCGCGGTGACCGGATCGCCAGCCTGCAGCGATGCTTCGGCCTCGATCAGGCGAGCTTCGACTCCATCGGCAACGATGACTGTCGTCGAACGCGCTGGATATTTCGCCTGGACCCATTGAACCGTGGTCCCGTCGAATCCCTTGTTGCCCTGACCGGCTCGGTTGGCAACGCTGTCGGCAACGCGTGGATCAAATCCGCCCCCGGCCTTCTTGACGTTGCCATCTGATTGATAAGGGAGACCGATTCCTGCTTCGGCATCAGCCTCTCCGAATCTCGCCACGCTCACCGTGAGCGACCATGTGCCGTTGTTCTGGCGACCGGTCGTTTCGGAGTGTGTGTAGTTGTACTGGAAAGTCGTCAACACGCCGGCGACTGCTGCGGCCGCCTCAGCGTACTTGCCCTGATCCAGCAGCGCACGTCCCTTGCCGACCTGGGCCAGCTGCCTGAAGGTGGCGGTGAGAACCGTCGCCTGCGGAACAGCGAGTGCCTGGTTGAACTTGGAAATGGCGCTGTCGAGCAGAGTATTGGTGTTCTCCGCCTTGCCGAACGTGAACGTGCCATCTGCGTTCGCCTTGCTCACCGGAACCGCGCCGCAGTAATTCTCGGCGAACAGAACGTAGGACAGTCCACTCAACGACAGCACCTCCGGGAAGCCGGCGCTGTCGGCCAGCGTTTTCGCGCTCAGTCGGTAGTTGTCCACCGCCAGATCCGCAAACGACCGCGCGCGCGTGAGATCGAAGAACGTGCCGATGAGACTCGTATTGGGCAGAGTCATCGCGCGCTGATCGATTTCGATGCGCGTCGGGAATGTCTCGGTGTTGATGAACTCGTCAGACAGTAGTGCCGACAGATGCACCTGTTCGACGTCGGACGCGCCGCCGTTGTAGGCGACGCCGAAATTGCCGATTGCGCCAGCGCGCTGGGCGGGAAGTGCCGCGGCACCCTGGAGAGCTTCCGGACGCGCCACGTCAGGGTCGTTGACCTTGAGCAGCTTGTCCGAGTTGCATGCCGCGATGACGGCGAGTGCGCCGAGGGCGACAAGTCGCGCCGGCGTGAGCCGCCGATCGCGCAATGAGTATGTATTTCGCATTTGATTCATCTCAGTGTTTGAAGTGGGCTCAGAAGTTGACCGTAATGCGGGCGGTCCAGTTTCGCGTCGGCGGCAGTGTCAGGAAATCGGAAGTGCTGAAGTTCGCGCCCGGAGTCGAGTTGATCTCGGGATCGAAACCGGTGTAGTTCGTCCAGGTCTTCAGATTCCGTCCAGTGAGACTGAATGACATCGCGTGCCCGAGGGCGCGCGTCATCGCTTCAGGTGACTGGACCGTGAACGTCAGCTCACGGAGCTTCGTGAACGTGGCGTCTTCGATGTAGCCGGCGTCCGTGCCGAGCGCCGAGGCGGCGATGGCTGCAGCCTGATCCGCCAGCGGCATCTTCGGGTCGTAGGCTTCCGGGCAGTTGAAGAACGTGCACCTGAAGCGGCGGGTGAGATTGAACAGCTTGTATCCACCCTTGTGATCGAAGAACGCCGAGATCGTGAATATCTTGTTCAGCGTCAGCGTCGGAGTGAATCCGAACTGATGCGTCGGCAGCGGATTGCCGAGATAGACAGAGGTGTCGCTGAGCGTGATCTCGCTGCGCGCGATGATCCCGTCACCGTTGGCATCGTTGAAGGTGTAACTCTTCTGGAAATACGAGCCGAGCGGGACGCCGACACGATGTTGCTGCTGCGTGTTGACGACGATCGGAGGCACAGGGTCGCCGGTCGGCAGGAAGCCGAGCGTCAGCAGCTTGTTGTCGTTCGTCGAGCCGGTGATGGTGAAGTCGAATCCCACGCGCGGCATGTCCAGAACGCGCGTGTTCATCACGTACTCCCAGCCCTTGTTGCTGACCGAACCCAGATTCTGGAACTGGGTCGTGGTCAGTCCGAGTGATGGTGGAAGCGGAACCGCGATCAGCAGGTCGTCGGTTCTCTTCTGGTAGTGCGTGACCTCGAGTCCGATCTTCTCATCGATGAAGCCGACGTCAAAACCGAGCTCGGTCTCCCGAGATTTCTCGGGACGCAGCGCCGGATTGCCGGTCCCACCGACGGTGATTCCCGGAACGTCGACTCCGGAGACATTGACAGTCTGCGCATTGAAGAACGTGATCGCGTCGCGGAAGTTGGGCTTCTGACCCGACTTTCCACTGGCCGCCCGCAACCGGAGCGAGCTCAGATACGGTGTCTTCGGGAAGAACGACTCTTCGTTCACTACCCAGGACAACGTCACAGATGGATAGTTGATGCTGCCGAAGTCTTGTCCGAAGGCGCTGTTTTTGTCGTTGCGCACGGCGCCGCTTACGAAGACCCGATCGTGCCACGCTAAGTCTTCACGGATCAGACGACTGACGGTCTTGTTGTCAGTGTTGACTTCGTTGACTGAAAAGCGCGCGCTCGCTCCAGCGAGGGAGCTCGTGCCACCGAGCAGCTTTGCTCCGAACGCCAGCGTGCCGCGAACGAGCTCTTTATTGAACAGTCCGCTGACCTTCGTGGTCGACTTGAGTCCTTCGAAGGGACTAAAGACGGCTGACAGCGTGCCGTTCGCGGAGTAGTTGTAAATCGAGTACGGGTTCGAGGTGCGCTGACCGTCGGGCAACGAACCGAAATTCACCTTGTTCGGTGGCACCAGCTCGTTGTCCCAACGATTCAGATAATCGAGTCCCGCAACCACTGTCGCCGTCAGCCAGTTGAGTGGCTGATAGGCGCTGTTGACAGTGCTCTCGAATCGGTTGATGTCCTGTCTGGTGTTAATGGCGTAGATCTGCTGCGGAGTAGCCCCGCTCAAATACCCAAGCGTGACCGGGTTGTCGCGAGCAGCACCCAGCAAGCCCGCGGAAATAATGCCCAGCGTGTTATTGTCGTTCTGCGGCAGCCGCAGGTGATCGGCGAGGTAGCTGGTGCCCACCTGGAGGTTCCAGTTATCGCGTAGCTGCATCGAGACGTTGGCGCGACCTGACCCGCGTTGATCGATGCTGGTCTGGAAGACGCCCTGCTGCTTGTCGTAGTTCCCCGCGACGTAATACGTAACCTGGTCATTACCGCCAGTCACGCTGGCGCCGTAGCCACCCCGTTTTCCAGTAAGGAACGGGCTGTGTGCGACCAGAGGATTGAAAACGAAGACAGAGTCGGGTGCTTGTGTGCACAGGCCGCGAG
>JBKOVX010000235.1:0-3487 GCA_046724115.1 Gemmatimonadota bacterium
GGCCTGCACAGCGCGATTCCGCAGCCGGATCCAACGGCGGGATTGCACAGCATCATGGAGCCGAAGGAGCCGACTGGCGCTGAAGGGTTGAAGCCAAGGGCGAGAACAGCGCCACAGGGAACCGAGGGACTGAAGGGCAAACCGCCGGTCAATCCGCTCGCCGCCAAGCCGGCCGGTCAACCCGAGGAAGAAACGCCGCTCGACAACTGGACGCCGCCGCCGGGTGCGAACGTCCACGACACCGCCGAACCGACCAAAGAAGAACGCATGTTCAGCGGGCCAGGTCCCGAGCCGTTCGTGAACGAGACTATGGCGCAGCTCTATCTCCAACAGGGATACAGGCAGCTCGCGCTCAAGGTTTACTATCAGCTCGCCGAGGCGCGCCCAAACGATCAGGGACTGAAGGACAGGATCGCGGAGATCGAAGCCGCCGATCGCGCCGCGCATCCCGATGTTGTGGAGGCGCGCCGCGAGCCGCCGCCGATCGAGCGTCCATCTGCGCCGCCAGCGGCACCGCGATCGCCGTCGATAGAGGCGCCGACCCCGAGTGGCGCCCCAGAATCCGAGGAGACGCCGAGCTTCGATCGCACTCCGATCGATTCTCCGCCGTCGCGTCCGTCGAGAGAGCGGGAGTCCGTTGAATCTCCGGGGTACGAGGAACCGCGTGCCGAACCCGAGGGAATCGCCGCGCGTCAGCCGTCGATCAGGGAATTCTTTGCCACGCTCGGCAGGCGACGCCCGCCGCGTTCCGGGTCGGCTTCCGCTAGCGCTGCTCGCTCGGCGAGCAGCTTTCAGGCTCAGGCCCCCGCTGTCGCGCCGCCGCCGCCGGCCGCGCCGCCGCTCCCCACGGCCGCACCTGGTGCCTCGCTGGATGCGGTCTTCGCCGGTGCGCAGGTGAATCCGTCGGACGCTCGCGCAGCTTCGCGTCTCGCCGGCGCCTTCAGCGCTACGCCGGGCGTTCAATCGAGAACTCCACCGACACCACCAACGCCAACGCCGCGCGTCAACCCGCGACTTCCGCACACACAGGAGTCGGAGGAAGACGTCGCGAAATTCCGCGCCTGGCTCGACGGACTTACGGGCGAGTGAGAATCGCTGTCATCAATGGCCCCAATCTCAATCTCCTCGGCGTGCGCGAACCGTCGCTCTATGGGACTGAGACCCTCGCCGACATCGAGAATCATCTCTTGAGCGTCGCCCGAGAGCTCGGTGTCGAGCTCACGTTCTCGCAGCACAACGGTGAAGGGGAGATCGTGGACGCGGTGCACGCACTGCGCGGCCGCGCCGACGGCGCGTTGGTCAATGCAGGCGCGTACAGCCACACCAGTCTCGCCATTCGCGACGCGCTGGCGGGAATCAAGATCCCGTTCGTTGAGGTGCACCTGACCAACATTTACGCGCGTGAGCCGGAGCGGAGAAAATCGGCGCTGGCTGACGCCGCGCTGGCGGTGGTTTGCGGATTCGGCTCGTATGGATACGAGCTGGCGCTGCGCGGGCTGGTGAAGCGACTTCCGGTGGCGGCCAATGGCTGATCGTCGTCCCGCGCGCATCACCGCGCTTCGTGACGCGCTCACCGCGGCACATATCGACGCGCTGGTGCTCACGAGCCTGCCGAACGTGCGGTATCTGACAGGATTCTCCGGTACCAGCGCGCTCGTGCTCGTTACTCAGCGCGATCTCCACTTCATCACCGATTTCCGCTATGACACCCAGGTCGGCGAAGAGGTCGGCGATCTCGCCAACATCCGCATCGAGTCCCAGAGTCTGTGGACCGGCCTGTGGACGCTCAGCGGCGGATTGGCGGGGATCGAATTCGTTGGATTCGAATCAGCGCATTTGCTGCATCGCGATTTCCAGCGACTGCTCACCGACGGCACCCGCTGGCAGTGGCGCCCGCAGCTCAACATGGTCGAGGCGCTGCGGGAATCGAAAGACGCCGATGAAGTCGAGCTCATTCGCCAGGCGGGCGGGATCGCGACGCGCGCGCTGACGAAGACTCTGAAAGAGATCAAGCCAGGAATGACCGAGCTGAGCGTCGCAGGGATTCTGGAGCACGCGCTGCGCGACGAAGGCAGTGAAGATTTTCCGTTTGCGACGATTGTCGCATCGGGACCTCGTGCCGCGCTGCCGCACGCTCGCGCATCGTCGCGCGTCATCGAGCGCGGCGACTTGCTGCTGCTCGATTTCGGCGCGCAGTACAAAGGCTACTGCTCCGATGTCACTCGGACCGTCGTCGTCGGACGCGCAACGGCGGAGCAGCGAGAGATCTACGACATCGTGCGTCACGCGAACGCGGTTGCCTCGAAGTCAGTGCGAGCAGGCATGAAGGGACAGGAAGCTGATGGTCTCGCTCGCCGCTACATCGAGGACTGCGGTTATGGCGACGCGTTCGGTCACAGCCTCGGACACGGTCTGGGACTCGAGGTGCACGAAGCGCCGCGTCTGGCGAAGACCGTCGAAGCGCCGCTCGGTGAAGGCGCGGTAGTCACGATCGAGCCGGGAATCTACCGTCCCGGTTGGGGCGGCGTTCGCATCGAGGACGATGTGCACTTGTCCGCAACCGGTCCCGAGATACTAACTGACTTCACCCGAGAACTGCTGGAGGTAGCATGAACGCCGCCAGAGTTCTGTGCCCGCCTCCCGCCTCCCGCCTCCCGCTTCCCGCCAAATGACGATGATCGATCTTCGCTATGTGAAGAAGCTGGTGGAAATGCTCGACGAGTCGAGTGTGGATTCGATCGAGATCTCATCCGACAAGGGGATGAAGATCAGGATCTCGAAGACACCGCAGCAGCGCGGCGCAGTGCAGATGGCCGCGCCGATGGCAATGCCGGCGCTGTTGCCGGCGGCGGCCCCGGTCGCTCCGGCCGCCGAGGGCAACTCTTCGGCGGTCGAGGTTCCGAAGGTCGAGCCGGCGAAGACCAAGTTCCTTGAAGTGAAGTCGCCGATGGTCGGTACGTACTACGGCGCGCCGGAGCCGGGAGCGAAACCGTACCTCACGGTCGGCGACAGAATCGGCAAAGGTCAGATCCTTTGCATCATCGAAGCAATGAAAATCATGAACGAGATCGAGTCCGAGTTCGACGGAGTGGTGAAAGAGATTCTCGCGCAGAACGCGCATCCCGTCGAATACGGCCAGGTCCTTTTCCGTATTGATCCCAATGGCTGAGAAACTCAATCCACCCGCACCTAAGACATCCACGCCCACGCCGCGCTCTGCTGGGGGCCCGGCTTTCGATTACAAGTCGGTCCTTCAGCACATGATCCAGGCGAACGCCTCGGACCTTCACTTGAAAGTCGGCCGCCCGCCGACGCTGCGCGTCGACGGCCACATGGTCTCGCTGGAATTGCCGGCGCTGCGCCAGGAAGATCTGCGCAGCCTCGCCGAGCAGATCATGGCGCCGAAGAACATCAAGGAATTCTCGGAGAACAAGGAATCCGACTTTGCGCTCGCCGTTCCGGGCATTGGCCGCTTCCGCGTCAACGC
>JBKOVX010000327.1:0-6512 GCA_046724115.1 Gemmatimonadota bacterium
GCGAGACATTCTCCCGGCGCGAGGGAGAAAGTGACGCCGGCGAGGGCGCGTCGCGAACCGAAGGCGCGCGTAAGCTCGGCCACCTCGACGATGGGTGGTCCGCTGGATGAGATTGTGGACGACATTCGATTGCGTAGACGCTGAAGAGAAGGCAGCCCAAACGGCGTAGCTTCGCCTAGAACTTGCCACTCTGGCGAGAGCGGCGCAAAACGCTGTATCCTTGCCATCTCGCCGAACGTGCGACGCCAACCTCTACGCGCCCATGACTGACATCGATGTTCTGCTCGAGGAAAACCGGAAGTTCGAGCCACCTCCCCGGTTCACCCACAGCGCCAACGTTTCATCCGCCGAGATCTACGACCACGCGGCACGCGACCCGGAAGCGTTTTGGGCCGAGCAGGCGCGCCATCTCGACTGGATAAAGCCGTGGACCAAAGTGCTGGACTGGAAACCGCCCCACGTCGAGTGGTTCATCGGTGGAAAGCTCAACATCGCCGCGAACTGCGTCGATCGACACGTATCCACCCATCGCGCCGATAAGAAAGCGCTGATCTGGGAGGGTGAACCCGGAGACAGCCGAACTCTCACCTACCGCGAGCTGCACCGCGAAGTGCAGAAGTTCGGGAACGTGCTCAGGAATCTTGGTGTGCGCAAAGGAGATCGCGTCGCGATCTATTTGCCGCTCATCCCCGAAGCCGCGATCGCGATGCTGGGTTGTGCGCGCATCGGCGCCATTCACTCCGTGGTGTTCGGTGGTTTCTCGCCGGACTCACTGCGTGATCGCATCAACGATGCAAAAGCCAAGGTGCTGATAACCGCGGACATCGGCTATCGCCGTGGGCACGTGGTTCCGCTCAAAGGCAACTCCGACACCGCGCTCGAGGGAACCGATTCCATCGAGCACGTGATCGTCGTCAGGCGCGAGCTTTCCGGTATGCACCGGGTGAAGGTCGCTGGTATGGCACACGTGTCCCACAAGAGTCCGCCTGTCGTCCCAATGCAGCCTGATCGTGACCTGTGGTGGCACGACCTGATGAAGGACGCGTCAGAGAAGTGTTTGCCGGAAGTGATGGACTCCGAGGACGTCCTTTACATCCTTTACACCTCCGGCACGACCGGCAAGCCGAAGGGAATCGTTCACACCACCGGCGGTTATCTCACCGGGGTTGAGACGACGATGAGAATGGTATTCGATATCAAGGACGAGGACATCTTCTGGTGTACCGCGGATATCGGCTGGGTGACCGGCCACTCTTATCTCGTCTACGGACCGCTCGCCAACGGCGCGACCTGCGTGATGTACGAAGGAGCGCCCGACTGGCCGCAGCGTGATCGTTTCTGGGACATCTGCCAGCGACACGCGGTGACGATTCTATACACGGCGCCGACCGCCATTCGCGCTTTCATGAAATGGGGCGACGAGTGGCCTGCGAAACACGATCTCTCGAGGCTGCGCCTGCTCGGATCTGTGGGAGAGCCGATCAATCCGGAAGCATGGATGTGGTATCGCGAAAACATCGGCGGTGATCGCTGCCCCATCGTGGACACCTGGTGGCAAACTGAGACGGGGGCGATCGTCATCTCACCGCTGCCCGGTATCACTCCCACGAAACCCGGCAGCGCGACGAAAGCGCTTCCCGGTTACACTGCGGACCTGCTTGATTCCGCCGGCAAACGAATCGAAGTTGGCGGAGGTCTGCTCGCACTCACCAAGCCGTGGCCGTCGATGCTGAGGACGATCTGGGGTGACGACGAGCGCTACGTGCAAACCTATTTTACCAAGTGGGCGGGGCGGCCCGACCTATATTTCCCCGGGGACGGAGCAAAGCGGGACGACGATGGATATTTCGTAATCCTGGGCCGCGTCGACGATGTTCTGAACGTCGCCGGCCATCGCATCGGCACGATGGAAGTCGAATCGGCGTTGGTCGAGCATCCGGCGGTCGCGGAAGCGGCGGTTGTCGGCAAAACTCACGAGCTGAAAGGACAGGCGCTGGCGTGTTTCGTCACGCTGCGCGATGGCTTCTCACCCAGTCCGGAATTGCGTGAAGAGCTGCGCGAATTTGTCGCCAAAAAGATCGGCGCATTGGCGCGTCCCGACGACATTTTATTCTCCGCAGATCTGCCAAAAACTCGCTCCGGAAAAATCATGCGGAGATTGCTGCGCGACATCGCGGAAGGACGTGCGCTCGGCGACACTACGACCCTCGCGGACCCGAATGTCGTCGCCAGTTTGAAAGATCAGTACGAGGACAAGGAGGGCTGATTTTCTATCAGCCCAATGCGCAAAGGAGGGCTGACCTAATCTCCTTCTCAAGCAACGCATTAGACTGCAAAACCGAAGAAACGCCGACGCATTTGCACGTTGGTCCGAATGTCAAAAATATTTCTTGACATATCAGGGAATTCCCCTATGTTGTAGCCCTGCAGAGGCGCTTAACGCCCCGCCCAAAAAGCAGTTGTTGCACGCGCCACTCGGCGCAAAAAAATCAACGGATTTCTCTCTGAAAACGAGTGAAAAACTCGTTGCAAGAGGGGGGTCCGTTTCGTCTTATAAGTGCAACCACTAAACGCCTTTTGAATGGACCGGTTTTCAGCCCTTGGCTAGTCACCGGCACCATCAAATTTTCTTCTCGGAGAGAGACCAAAAATGAAAGCGACCCGTTACCTGTTGGCCGCGATGGTGCTTGGAACAGCCATCGGCGCGAGCCAGGCCAACGCGCAGTGCAGCGGCAACGCCGGCACCTGCAACACTACCAACACCGCCTCGGTTACCGTCGGCGCGCTGGTCAAGCTCGGCATGACCTCGGCTACCACGACGCTGACCAACCCGACCGCTGACGACGTCGACGCCGGCAATGTCATCGCCGACGCCGGCCCGAGCTTCACGATCAAGGCGAACAGAAGCTGGACGCTGAAGATCAAGTCACAGAATGCAGCGAACTGGACGTACGTGGGCAGCAACTCCGGTGTGAAGCCGATCAGTGACCTTTCTTGGTCGACGGCAGCCAACGGAACCTTCGCCGCGATCACCGGCAGCGATGCGACTTTTGCCTCCGGCGCGAGCGCGAGCAACGGCACGGCGGCTCAGGCCTTCTTTAGAACCAGCTGGCAGAGCGACTTCACGAGCGCAAGCAACGCACCTGGTACCTACAGCTTGCCGATCGTGTTCACCCTCACGGCTCCGTAACTGATGCAGCAATCTGGCTCTCGCTCGCCCGGAAGGGCGAGCGCAGAGCGCAGAGGGCGAGTACGGTATGCCGTGCTCGCCCTCTGCGCTGTAGGGGCAGTGGTCTCGCAGCGCGCCTCGGCGCAGCTGCTCGTAGATCCCCTCGAAGTAACGATGTTCGCCGCCGGCACCGATCGTGTGTCGTCGAGCTTCTCGCTCTCGAACACATCCGACAATCCAGTACAGGCGACGATCTCCCGCTCGGACTGGGACCGCGCCGAGAATGGCGACAATCGCTTTCTCGCGGCCGGTTCGACCGGGAAGTCGTGCGGGACGATGCTGAGCGTGTCGCCTCTTTCAGTGCGCATCGAGCCGCATAACTCGCGCATCGTCCGACTCGCAGTGCAGCCCGGCGCCGCACTGACGAAAGAGTGCTGGGACATCGTCTTCGTCGAAGAAGTTCCGCAGCGCGCCAGCAGCAAGGGCAACTCGCTGCAGTACATCTTCCGCACCGGTGTCAAAGTGTACGTCGCGCCGCCAGGACTTCCGCGCGACGCAGCCATCGAAGACATGGCAATCGTCGACGCACCTCCTGCGAAGGCATCCTCTTCGCCCCAGGCGAAGCAGGTGAACAACACTTCCTCGCCCTCGGCGGCGAAGCGTCAGGTCGCAATCCGCTTCCACAACACCGGCGGGATGAACCTTGTCGCCAAAGGAAGACTGGAGTTCCGTCGACTCGACAATTCGTTGGCGACGCAGGTGCCGATCGCGGAATTCCCGACGCTTCCCGGAGCGACACGCAGGCTACTCGTCGATGCGCCAAATGAGCTGGCGGCTGGTGACTACGTGGTGCTCGCGCTCATCGATTTCGGTGGCGCCGAGCTCGTTGCGGGTCAGATCGATTACCAGGCCAAGTAGCCAACAATGCGCGCTCTTCAGCGGAAGCTCTGTGGCGTTAGCACCACCCTGGCCATCATGGTCGCGGTGGTGTTCGTCGCGTCTCCGCTTGCCGCGCAAAAGACCGGTCTCACGGTCACGGGTGGGACGATCACGTTTCCCGCTCCGACCGCCGCCGACTACGTCGCCGGATTCCTCAACTCGACGGGCGGCGCCACCTTCACAATCAACTCGGTGAGTGGTGTTCAACGGACGACGACGGTCAGTATCCGGTCGACTTCGGCGAATCTTGGAAATGGCAAGTTGATCGGAGACCTCCAGTGGCGCCGCTCCGACCTGGCGACGTGGAACTCGATAACGCTGGCGGATGCTCAGGTAGAACAGCGCATCGTCATCAACAAGGCCCTGAACGATCCGTGGAGCAACACGATTTTCTTCCGCCTGGTTCTTAACTGGACCACTGATGCGCCGGCGACTTACACGGCGAATTATCAGATCACGCTTTCGCAAACGGTACCGTGATAGGGCTTTCGCATCGCCGGATTGTCACGGCGTCATTTTTCGCGGCATTGTTTGCTCTCGCCCATGGCGCGAGAGCTCAGTCGTCTCCTACACCGTCGCAGCCAGGGTCATCGCCCTCGCGCTTTGCATCGGACGCCCTGTCGAATTCTCCTCGTCAAAATGAAGTCGTGCTTCAGTCGGTGACCGTACCGGGCGCTCCGCGGTCGTACCAGGTTGTTTCAGTGCCGTTGCCCGACGAGCTGGCGCACTCGTCTAGAGTCGAGGCAGTTATAGTCGCGCACGGGGACTTCACCATCCTGGGGCCGCTCAGTCGTTCCCTCAAAGTTGCTTCAGGGCAGAAAAGAGTAGGCGTCACGATCGGCATTCCCGCAAGCGCACTGGCTGGAAGGCTCGCCGCCGGAGAAGTCCGCTTCTTTACGCCAGGATCTTCACTGAAGCTCGTCGTTCCGATCGAGATCGACGTGACACTGGTGCGCAAGCTCGTGCTCCGTCCGGCCAGCGGACCGCTCAACGCTCAGGCGGGGAACGACGTCATACTTCCATTCGAAATCTCGAATTCAGGGAACGCAATCGAGAGAGTAACCACCGAGCTCACGCTGCCGAGCGGCTGGTCGACGCGCCAGATCCCGCAGGGCGCAACGGCGATCGCGCCTGGAGAAACCGTGAAACGACGCCTCCGGCTGAAGGTGCCGGCGCTCTCCAGCACCGGATCGTCGTTCGTGCACGTCGATCTCATCGTCGGTTCCGACACTCTCGCTTCGGAGACGATGACGATCGAGGTGTTCAACTCCAGCTCGATCGGCCAGCAGTCTGGGCCACTCATCATGTCCGCTTACTCTCACGCCAACGACGAGTATGGCCGGCCGAATCAGCTGGTCACGTTCACGGCAACGGGTGCGCTTTACGATTCCGTCCGCGTCGATGCCCGCGTCTCGCACGGAACGGCCCTGGGTGGTGCGGCGAGCAACGCCTTCGCACACCTTGGCAGCTATCAGTCGTCGGCTTCCGTAAATCTCTCGGCGCCGTCGGGGCAGCTCAGTCTCGGCAACACCGGGACGTCGTTCTCGGATCTCACCGGTCTCTATCCATACGGGCAAGGCGCACTGCTTCACCTGCAGCATCCCGACTGGAGCGTGCTAACGCTTGGCGCGCTGTCGATGCCTGCCGTTGGATCGACTGAGCGGAAGCCGCTGCTCGGCCTCCGCGCGGAGCATCAGCTGGGTGTCGCGATGCTGAGTACTTCCGTCTCGCACCTCGCCGATGCCGGTCCGTCGCCGCGACAGCTCGATGCGGTTGGAGTCGGCGCCGCCGTTCCCGCGTTTCTCGGCAGCACGTTCAAGGCGGAGATCGCCGAGCGTCGCTTTCGGGATGGAAGCGGAATTGGCTGGTCGAGCGGGCTCGTGAGAATCACCGGCGAAAGCGACGAAGAGCTGCGCGTCAGTCACGCGCCGGGTGGTAGCGACGCATTTGCTCGCGCCACGAACGAGCTCGTCGCCAACGTCTCAGAGCGGTTGTCGTCACGCGTGTCGGTGAGCGCGAGCGGATGGAGGACGTCCGACGCCACATCCGTGTTCACCGGCCTGAAGTCGAACGGCTACTCACTGCGCCCCCAATACAGGGTTTACGGGGGAACAACGATCGCGCTCGAGGCAAGATCGTATCTCTTCGACGCGAATTCGCGTCCGACGGCGTCGGGCGGTGGCGGTGCGTTCGGCAGTCGCGAGCAGCAGCTCGGATTCAGCCTCAGCTCGTATCTGCGCCAGTACTACCTGAACACAAGCGCCTACCTCGGCAACGTGACGAGAACGGTGACGCCAGTTGGCTTGAGCACCGAATCGGATCGCACGCCGCGGAATTACTGGACGACGAACGCGGGCTGGTCGGGTGCCGGTGGCCTGCTCGAGCTGCAGATGCGCATCGAGCA
>JBKOVX010000423.1:0-3232 GCA_046724115.1 Gemmatimonadota bacterium
CACGTGCGTCTTCCAGGTGACCGGGACGCGCGCATCGGACCTGGATTTTCCTCCACCTCGCTGGTCGTAGAACAGCAGATCGAACTTCTCGCCGAGGTGGAGCATCTGCGGCAGCATGTACTGATGATCGGCGCCTGGTCCCCCGTGCAGCACCAACAGTCGTGGCGCCCCCACCCGACCATAGCTCACCCAATAGAGCTGGGTCTCGGTGGTAGTTGTGAATCCTTCTTCGCGCGGGGCGGGGATTGGCGTGGGCATGGCGCCCCCGATCCGATTAGCGCGCGGTGAAGTCGGTCTTCGTCGAAACTGCCCGGCAGGTTTGCGCGATCAGCTCGGCGGCGTGGTCGATGTCCTGGATGCTCACCAGCTCGTTCGGCGAATGCATGTACCGGTTCGGCACCGAGACCAGAGCGGTCGCGACTCCTTCGCGCGCGATGTGAATCGCGTCGGCGTCGGTGCTGGTCTCCCGACCGGCGGCGTGAAGCGAGAACGGAATCTTTTTGTCTTCAGCCGTCTTACGCAGCAGCTCGAACACGACCGGCGAGATGATCGATCCCCGGGTGAGAACCGGCCCGGACTCAATGGCCGCTTCGCCGTACTCCTTCTTTTCGACGCCGGGATGATCGATGGCGAATGTCACGTCGACGACGATCGCCATCTGCGGTCCAATGCACGTCGCGCAGATCCCGGCGCCGCCGCCCCGATATCCGATTTCCTCCTGCGTCGTCGCGACGGCGACGACTCGTGCCGCGCCCGGCTTCTCGGCGTACCGCTTGAGCGCTTCGAGAACAACGAAGGCGCCGATTCTGTCGTCGATCGAGCGGGAGACAAGTCTCCCATTCGGGAATTCCATCGTCCGCGAATCGATCACACCTGCATCGCCAACGGAAATGGCCCTCTCCGCTTCCTTCTTGGTCTTGAAGCCGAGGTCTACCCAGAGGTCCGTGAACTTCGCCGCCTTCTCACGCTCTTCCTGCTTGATGAGATGCACCGGCTTTTTGCCGACGACGCCAAACACCTCGCCGTTGCGACCGACGAAGCGCAGGCGCTGTCCGATCAACACCTGTGGGTCCCATCCCCCGATCGGCTGGATGTAGGCGTAGCCCTGATCGTCGATGTAGTTGATGATGACGCCGATCTCGTCGATGTGACCGGCCAGCATGATCGTCGGCTTCCCGTCGCTGTTGACCTCGGCGAGGCTGTTGCCGGCGACATCGCCGCTCACTTTCGCGAATTTTTTCGCTTGTTCCCGCCAGACCTTTGCTGGCGCGGCCTCAAAGCCTGATGGTCCGGGAGTGTCGAGTAGCTTCTTGAGGAAATCGAGGGATTGAGATGAGATCATCAGGTAGGTGTTTCGCGGGTAGTACGCGGGCAGATGACGAGTGCAAGGCCCGAATATAGCACTAAAAACGCGATCTTAATGTTTCCTTGACGGCCAATGAGAAGAAAAGTCATTCAGCTGCTGGTGTCCATATTGTCCGTTGGTACGGTGCACGACGCAACGGCACAGGGCCTCGCTACTTCCGCGGCGATCACCGACATCAGCTACGACGTGACGTTTACTCGCGCCAACGCCGAGAAACGCCAGGTCTCGTCGGCGATGACGTTCACGGTCGGCGGCACCGAGCCGGTGCTACTCTCGCTTCCCGAGTGGACGCCCGGCGCATACGAGATAGATAACTTCGCCCGCAACGTCGCCAATTTTTCTGCCGAGGAGGCTGGCACCTCTCTAAGCTGGGACAAGGTCGATCCCGATACGTGGCGTGTTCGCCCACGCGGCGTCGGTCAGATCACGGTGCGATTCGATTATCTGGCCGACAGTCTCGACAACGCCAACACCTGGGCGCGTCCCGATTTTGTTCTGTTCAATGGCACCAACCTCTTTCCATACGCGGAAGGCAGGGGCTACGACTTCCCGGCATCAGTGACGGTAAACACCGAAGCAGGCTGGAAAGTGGTGACGGGTATGACCCCGGCTGGTCCCCGACGCTACACGGCGTCGAACTATCACGACCTGGTGGACATGCCGTTTTTCGTCGGTCAATTCGATCTCGATAGCGCGCAGATCTCGGGAACGTGGGTGCGGTTCGCATCTTATCCATCGGGAAGTGTAGCGGGGGGTCCGCGCGTCGCGGTCTGGGCGGCGTTGAAGCTGGTGATTCCCGCGGAAGTGAGAGTCTTCGGCGAAGTACCGTGGACGACTTACTCGGTGATGCAGATCATCGATCCATCGTACAGCGGCGGATCGGGCCTGGAGCACCAGAACTCTCACGTCGACGTGCTCGGCCCGGGGATGGCCGGCAGTCCGGTGATGCCGTCGCTCTACGCCCACGAGATCTTCCACGCCTGGAACGTCAAGCGACTGCGGCCGAGTGATCTCTGGCCGTACAGGTACGACGAGCCGCAGCCGACCACGCTGCTCTGGATCAGCGAGGGCATCACGGATTACTACGCCGACCTGGCGGAGGTGCGCGGCGGCATCGTCAATCCGAAAGGCTTTTACGACCTGACGAGCGACAAGATGTCGCAGGTCGAGGTGCTGCCGCCGACGGCGCTGGAGGATGCGTCGCTCTCGACCTGGATCCATCCGCGCGACGGCACCGAGTACATCTACTATCCGAAAGGATCGCTCGCCGGTTTGCTGATCGACATCATGATTCGCGATGCGAGCGACAATCACCGCTCGCTCGACGACGTGATGAAGACGCTATACACCACAGCGTACAAGTCTGGACGTGGCTTCACGTCGGACGAGTGGTGGGCGACGGTTACCAGGGCAGCGAATGGCAAATCGTTCAAGGATTTCTACGCGCGCTTCATCGATGGACGCGACCCTTTTCCGTACGACCAGGTTTTTCCGCTGGCCGGTCTCAAGGTTTCGAGAGACACCACTCGTGTGCCGCAGCTGGGGATCGCGAGTCTGCAGGACTCGACGGGACTGCACGTCACTGAAGTACTTCCGGGTAGCGCGGCCGCAGCCGCCGGCGTTCAGCCCGGCGATCAGCTGATATCAGTCGGGGGCTTCAACGCGAATGATCCGAACTGGACGGATCAGTTTCGTTCGCGTTACGCGCGGCAGCTGGAGGGGACGACTTTGCCTGTAGTCATACGACGCGATGGGGCGGAGCAGACTCTTACGGCGCACCTACACTTCGTCTTGCGGATCGAGTCGCGGTTAGTAGAGGATTCCCGGGCATCGGCGAAGGCGAGGCGGGTTAGGGAGGGATTGTTG
>JBKOVX010000466.1:0-6609 GCA_046724115.1 Gemmatimonadota bacterium
AGCCCTTCCTCGACGGGGATGGTGTAGCCTCCGACCACATCACCGTAAACCTCGAAGACACCGCTCGGGGCCGGAACCCTTTCCCCGGTGAGCATCGACTTCATCATCAGAGCATTCGCCACCGATTTCCCCTGGTAGTGATTGTTGGTGATGACGTATACCTCCCGAGTGGCGGTATCGCCCCCGATCTCCCTGGCGCGCTCGACCCACGGCTCCAGCTGATCCGCTTTATAGAGGTAATTGTAGCGCTGCTCCACGCCCGCTCGCGCTCGAAACCACTCCTTGTAATTCCTGCCGTGAACCCTCACGTACCCGACGCGCGAAGTGACGTGGGCAGAGGGTCCGATCGAGTTGTGGAAGAGCGGCTGATCTATGTTGACGAAGCCGACGCCCTCCTCAGCGAGCAGTCGAAGAAATTCCGGCGCCAGCCAGGACGTGTGTCTGACCTCTGCCACAAGAGGATACTTACGGAAGGTGCGGACTACGTCTCCAAACCACTCCGTGTTCTCCTCGGTGCGTTTGAAGCTCCAGGGAAACTGCATCAACACCGCGCCTAGCCTGTCAGCCTCCATCATCACGTCAAAGCCCTGACGGACCTGATCGACTTCGTCTCTCGTCCACGCTTTGTCGCGCTCGTGAGTGAAACGCTTCCACAGTTTGGCGGTGAACCGGAAGTCGTGATGATCTCTGACGCGGCGAACCCAGGACGCAGTCGTCTTTGGCAGCGGAGGGCCGTAAAAGCTGGAATTGATTTCGACGGTGTCAAAGAACTCGGCGATGTAGTGAAGCTGGTCGAATCCCTTCGGCTTCTCGGTCGGGTAGACGATCCCCTCCCAATCCTTGTACAGCCAGCCTGCCGGACCAAGGCGAATCACCGCCGTCTTTTTAGAGGCGCCCCTGGCCCGTGATCGTTGCCCCTTCATGCCGGACATGAGTGCTTGTTCAATGCCACGTCACGCAATTGCCGGACTGGTAGCCGCCGAGCCCGGCCTTGCGCATTTTCTTGGCGGATGCCGTACAACTTCCACACCGCCGACGTCTTCACCGATCATCTGCACGGTGGCAATCCACTCGCAGTAGTTCCCAACGCGCGTGGTCTCTCCGACGAGCAAATGCAGTCGATCGCGCGCGAGTTCAATTACTCGGAGACGGTTTTCGTCTTTCCACCACAGGAGAGCAGCAACACTCGACGCGTGCGCATCTTCACACCGGGAAACGAGCTTCCCTTCGCTGGACACCCGACCGTCGGGTGCGCGTTCGTGCTGGCGTCGATAGGAGAGATTCCCCTCAACGGAGACGAGACGCGCATCGTGCTCGAGGAAGGCGTCGGACCCGTTCCCGTTCTTATTCGATCGAATGGAGGCAAGCCGGTTTTCGCGCAGCTCACCGTGGCACGACTTCCGGAGATCAGGGACCCGCCGCCACCTCCGGAAACTCTGTGCGAAATTCTTTCGCTCGAGCCCAGCCACATCGTCGCGGACGACATGATCGAGCCGGAGGCGGTGTCGTGTGGCTTGCCCTACCTGTTCATCCCGATCAAGAAACCTGAGATGCTCTCGTGGGCGAGAGTCGACGTCCCGAAGTGGGAGCAGTCGCTGCGCGGCTACTGGGCGCCGGAGATGTTCCTCTTCAGCGCTGACGACTGGAGCAACATTTTTGAGGGCGGACACATCCGCGCGCGCATGTTCGCGCCGGGACTTGGCATCGGCGAAGACCCGGCAACCGGCAGCGCCTGCGCCGCGCTCGCCGGCTTCCTGGCGTTACGCTCCGAGACGCGCGACGGAACGCTGCGCTGGACGGTCGATCAGGGTGTCGAGATGGGCCGGCCGAGCAGACTCGAGCTCGAAGTGGATTTGAAGCGCGGACAACTGGCTTCGATCAGGGTCGGTGGCTCGTCGGTTCTGGTAAGCTCGGGTACTCTGTACATCGACGGCGAAGCCTGACTCGTCGGCGACGAGCCAGGCGCCTCCAAACCAGTTCGGTGTTAGCGCTACTCGAGGTAGTGGTAGAGTCCAAAGAGCGCCATGCCGGCGCCACCGATGATGATGATCGTGCCGGCGGTGTCGCCGACGAGCGCACCAACGATCATCGCACCGACGCCGACGACCATTAACGCGACATCCTGTCCCGCGCGCGGGCGCGCCGGCGCCGCAGTCACCTTTGTCGAAGCGTCAACTTTGGCCGAGGGTACGTGAAATCCAACTGACGCAGCCTGAAGCGTCGGACCAGTTGGATTTTTTTGCGCGACCTGTTGGCCGTTCGATGTGGCTGGAAGAAGGGCAAGTGCACAGATGCCGATTGCCAGAAAGCGCATTTCGTTCTCCGTTGAAGGCGGGAAAGAATCACTCAGGAGACGCTATGTACGTCTTCTGCTTCCCGCAGAGTTCGGTGCGCTGTGCGGCAATAACCGTGCAAGGTTGTGCCCTTTGACCCCGGCTGGCGCCGAGACCTATCTCCCGCTGCGGTACCGTCTATCCCGATGCCGCTCGGGAACGTCAACCCGACCGCTGACGTCAGCGTAATCGATGCTTCCGCTGCCTTTCGACTCGACGCGAAAATCCTTGCCGACCTTGTGGACCTCGATCTCGCCGGAGCCATCGTTTTCCACGACTACCGAACCCTTCACATCGGTTGCGAAGATGCCGCCCGAGCCATCGCTCTCGACGGTGAAAGATCCCGAGACGTTGCGCACGTTGATGTCGCCGGATCCATCAGAGACGTTGACATCGCCGCCGACGTTCTCGATCGTGAGATTGCCCGAGCCGTCCGTGATGCGGACCGATCCGGCAGCGCCGTCAACGGAGAAATCCCCGGACCCGTCGGAGGCTTCGAGAGCTCCGACGTTGTAGATCTTCGTGTCGCCGCTGCCGTCGGATATGTCCGCATTGATGCCTTGCGGCACCTGGATTACCAGATCGAGGCCGGCAGAGTAATCGTAGTCGCTCCAACCATTGTGCTCGGGAATATCGGCCTTGATGTAAACGAGATCGCCACGCCGCTCCGCTATCAGCTTGATCTCGTTGAGAATCTGCTGCGATGACGCGCGCGCGGTTCCGATGACCTGCACCTGCCGTAGCCCGGCTTTGCCTTCGACGCGCAGGATGCCCGCCGCGGCATCGACTTCAACCGTCTTGGCGCCGTTTGCATCGACGACTGCGTTTCTCGGCGCGGTATATGGGGTCGACTGCGCGTAAGCGGCAGGACCGATTAGAAAGGGCGCCGCCGCGAATGCCGCGCCGCGAAACTGTCGCTTCATCTTGACTCCGTCTGGGTGTGACCGGGTTAGACAACCCTTCCTTCCCTACGGTTTGAAGGGGGTCCGGTTTCAGCCGATCTGATCTAAGGTATGGCGGCGAGCTTCCAGATACCGTTGAGCATGTCGGACGCGTAGACATGTCCCGCCAGCAGCTGCACGCCCCAGATGTAAACCGGACCAGAGTCGATTGGACCAAAAGGCAGCTCGCGGCCCATCTTGCCAAGATCACAGCGACCATCGGCGCGCTTTTCGGCTGCGCTGCAGCTCGTGAGGTCGCCGGAGACGTTGAGGACGCGGACACCGCCGTTGTAGTACGCGGCATAGAGAATCGCGCGATTCTCGTCCATGGAGAAGTTGTGCGTGCCCGCGTTATCGAGGTGAAAGAACGCCACCTCGCGCGGTGCGGCGAAATTGCCGACGTCGACGACATGGATGTCACCGAATGAAGACGCCCCGATCGCCCCAGGCGCCTCTTCCCCGACAAACGCAAATCGCTTCTCGCCGTTCGCCGGGTTGTGAAACCACCACACGTTGTGCGCCTTGCCACCCTGTGTCACGACGCTGCCCAACGGTACGGGGTTGGCGACGCTGCCGCCGCTGTTTCCACCGCCGATGTCCCAGATCTTGATTCCGTCGTTCCAGAGGGCGGTGATGAGGATGCCGTCTCGCACGAAAACGTCGTGGACGAAGGGGTTGCCCATCGGCGCGGTGAAAACCTGCTGCGGCGCCGCGGGGTTGGAGATATCGACGATGACGAGTCGCGCTGGCGTGTTACTGATCGGATCGATGCACAAGAACGCGTAGAGCTTACCGTTGACGCGCTGGACTTCTGCCGTATGCACGCCCGGATCCGTAAGCGTCGTGGTGTACCGCGTGATCAGCTGCGGCTTGGCCGGATCCGCCAGACTGTAGATCATGATGGAGCCGCCGAGGCGCTCCGTCGCGACGATGAGGAGTTGTCCGTCGTCGCTCGTCTGGATGTCGCCCAGCGTGGTGGCACCGTCGACAATCAGCGAATCGACCAGGAGCGGCTTCGTACCGGTAACGTTCCAGATTTTCACCGCGTCGCCGGGGGCCGCCCGAAACCCCCACGTCGTCGTGTAGGCGTAATTGCCGCGCACATAGACCTCGGCGGTGTAGCGTTCCGCGACGACTCCCAGGTTTGCAGCCTCGTTTGAGTTCGCCGGCGGACTGACTGTTTTGTCGGACCCGCAGGCAAGCGCCAGCAGCATCGACGCGAGTAACGCGCTCTGCAGTTTGAATTTTCCCGAGGAGTGAATCATTGCGTGGTCATTCAGTGTGTGGCGCGTGTCGTCATCACATGCCTTCCATGTCCATACCACCCATCTTGTGCGAAGGTTGCTGAGTGACCGCTACTCCGTAACGCCCCATCCGCATGTGCATCATTCCGAACCCGATCTTCGCCCCCGCGGATACGCTCCAGATGCGACTCGATCCGTAAAACTGACGTGGGTCGAAACCCGCGGGTCTCAGCGTTGGAGACACGCGAGCACGCGCCACCTCCCCGAACGGCTCGATGGTGAAGCCTCGCAGGTTGACCAGCGAAGCCGCGAGTCGCGCCGTGATGATCGTCCAGCGCGAGCGACCGGCAATACTCAGATCAGTCGCGGGGATCGCCGTCCTGAACTCGTCGAGCAGACGGGTCTCGTCGGGACGCTCCGTGCGCTCGATCCTCAGTGCCCCGCTAAGTCGATCATACTTCGCCCACGTCTCGGCGAGAAGTGAATTGTAGGTAAAACTTGGTGTGGACCCGCTGTAATCGCGGGTTCGCGACCACTCGAACAGTGCGTAGCCGGTGTGCTGCGCGTCCTCGAGGCGAATCGATGCACTCTGCTTGCGCTGGTCGGCGCCGCCGCCGCTGGGATTTTCCGGGGACTTCACGCGAGCGTAGCTGGTCTGAATCTCTCCCTGCGGCCAGGGAACGAAGGTGATTCGGCCCGACCATGAATCCCAGTATCGGGTTCGGTTGGGCGTGTCGCCCGGTGACGTTGGCTCGTCGCCGTTGAACGCGCCTGCCTCGAAGATCCAGCTCCCCGTGCGGACCGCACCAATCGCAACAGCGCGCTCGAGAATCTGTGAGAGGTGATGGTTGATCGGATATTTCTCGAACGGCCGTGACATTGGGTCATCGGTGCCGAACGGCGCGAAACCCTTCCCGATCGTCGCCGAGATTCCACTGACCACGTCAGCGCCGAACCGCCTGGTCGATGTGAGAAGCAATTCGTGCAGATATGTATGTGGGTGCCTGCGATCGATGTAGCCTTCGCCGTAGATGCCCGCGTTCAGCTCACCGCGCTTGATCGTGCTGCCCTCGAAATCGAGCGTCATCTTGAGCGACAGCGCTTCTCCCCACGGAGAAAGCTGAGCCATCACGACGGGCTGGGTGAGGTATCCTTCGGCCAGATCGCGCCCGTGAATGGCTGGCGACTCGCGTGTGACGACGCCGATTGCCTGCGCTCCAATCTGCAAGACATCGTTGTGATCCGGGTTTCCCTGTGCGCGCGCGACCGACGCGACGAACAAGATCATGCCCGCGAGTACGACAGACTGCGCCGGCACCGCGTGACCGCGCCGCGCATTCGTGCACGACGTGTGCGGTTCAACCTTACGCCGAGATTTCAAGAGAAAGTGCTAAAGTGGTATGGCTGGCAGAGGAGTGGTTCGCGATATAGAATTTGCTCAATATCGCACCGGGGATCGGAGCATGCTCAAGCAGGTAAGAATCGCAGCGACTGTATCTATTGCCGTGGGCGCATCGCTCGTTGCCGTCGGTAGCGCGCGCGGACAGGCTGCGTCATCGACACCAGCCGCGCCTACGGGACCTGGCGTAAACGATGTCGCGCCGGATTTCAGCCTCGCCGGGGCCGATCGTTATGGATTGCTCAAGACACCGGTCAAGCTCTCTGACTACCGTGGTCGCACCGTAGTGCTCGCCTTTTTCTTCCAGGCGCGGACAAAAGGCTGAACCATCCAAATGGAAGCGTACCGTGATCAGTACGCCACGCTCTTCAACAACGGCCGCAACGTTACCGTAATCGGCATCAGCGTCGATCCCGACACCGCACTCGCATCGTGGGCACGCGACGAGGATTTCCCGGTTCTATTCGCGAGCGACCCCGGCGGCAAGGTCGGTCAACTGTATGGCGCGTTCGCGGGAAAAACGGACAACCGCTCGCTGTTCGTCGTCCGGCCCGACGGTCGAATCGCCTACGTGACGAAGCCCTTCAAGGTTCTTACGCCGTCGGCGTATACGGACTTGGCGGCGGTAGTCGACAGCCTGTCCCCGCCGCCCAAGGCGGACTCGGCGAAGTAGAGCGGGAAGAGGGAAGGGG
>JBKOVX010000210.1:0-2857 GCA_046724115.1 Gemmatimonadota bacterium
GGTGGTTACAGCGCACACGCTGGACGATCAGATCGAGACAGTGTTCATGCGGATTCTCAGGGACGCCGGCCCGCGTGGTTTGGCAGGTCTCTACGCCGAGTCGAGAATCATCAGGCCTTTTCTCAACATCTATCGCAAGACGCTAACTGCGTACGCCGACCAGAATCGCGTTCCGTTCGTTCAGGATCCGTCGAATTTCGACCGCAAACATCTTCGTAATCGGGTCAGGCTCGATATTCTGCCCTCCATCGTCAAGCACAACCCCAATTTCCCGAGTGAGCTGCTTTCGCTCGCGCGTGAATCGGCCGACTGGCGCCGGAATCTGGACGAAATTCTTCCGAGCATTGACGCCGCCGAGGAGCGCGACGGAGCGCTCAGAGTGAGTCGTTCTAGCCTTGCCGGCTATAATGCAGAATCACTGCGAGTTCTGTGGCCGGCGTTAGCCGCGCGAGCGCGGGTGGTAATGGATCGTAGAGGAACTCACCGAGCCGCCGAGTTTACTATAAGGGGTGCCACAGGAGGCGCGATTCAACTGTCCGGAGGAGTGGAGATCGTCATGAGGCGCGACCACATGTTGCTGCGTCGGGCGCCCGCTCGCGGGCGGGAGCCCTCTGGGCGAATCCGGTCAGCCCAGCCGGAAATTCTCGCTTGAGCGGAACCGTCAAACCGACCGGCGCCATCGACGATCCCCGGCTCGACGGGCGCACCGTGAAGAGGATCGCCTTCGATGAGCGCGTCATCGCTAAGCGCGTGTCGGAGCTGGGCCGAGATATCACCGCGGCCTATCCTGACGGCGATCTTTTGGTGCTGGGTTTGCTCAAAGGAAGTTTCATTTTCCTCAGTGATCTCGTAAGACAGATAACGCGGCCGCTACAAGTCGATTTCCTGGTGGCGTCCAGTTACGGGGATGGCACGGTGTCGAGCGGCAGCGTTAAGCTGGTTTACGACCCCGAAACTGAGCTGGAAGGGACGAACATTCTTTTGGTCGAGGACATCGTTGATTCGGGGCGCACTTTAAATCGTCTCATGACTATACTGAAGGAGCGCAAGCCGCGGTCGCTGGAGATATGCGCGCTCCTGCACAAGCGGATCGCCGAGGGACTGAAGTTTGAAGCGAAGTTCGTTGGTTTCGATGCGCCGAATGAGTTTTTGGTTGGATATGGGCTGGATCACGCGGAGAACTTCCGCCATTTGCCGTATATAGCGAGCTTGCAGTAATGCCGATACAAATGCCGAATAAAACACCCAAAAAGCCGACGAACTGGAGCAAGGTCTCCAAGCAGCTCTCGTTCTGGGTTTTTGTCATACTCGTGCCCGTCGCGATCATCCAGTTCTCTGGAAAGGGATCCGACGCCGCACCCGAGATTTCCTACACGCCCCAGTACAGCGAGCAGCTGGAGAAGAACAACATCGACAAGGTCACCATTCAGGGTGGCCGGCTCGTTACTGGCGACTTCAAGCAGAAGGTCCCGGTCAAGGGCCGCCTCGTCTCGAAGTTCAAGGTTCTCCTGCCGATGGAGAACTCGAGCGACGAGGTGAAGCGCCTGACGGAGCACGGTGTTCAGATCCAGGCGGAGGAGCCACGCGCTTCCTTTACCACGATCCTGATCGGGCTCTTTCCTTATCTGCTGATCTTCGGAATCTGGTTCTTCCTGTTCCGTTCAATGCAGGCCGGCGGAGCGAAGGCCTTCAGCTTCGGCAAGTCAAAGGCGAAGCTCCTGACTGGCGACACTCCCAAAGTCACTTTTGACGACGTCGCCGGCGCGGACGAAGCGAAGGTCGAGCTGCAGGAGATCATCGAGTTCCTGAAGGATCCGCAGAAGTTCACCAAGCTTGGTGGACGTCTCCCTAAGGGTGCGCTGCTGGTCGGACCTCCCGGAACTGGTAAGACACTCCTTGCGCGCGCTGTTGCGGGTGAGGCGGGCCGTCCCTTCTTCTCGATGTCTGGATCCGACTTTGTCGAGATGTTCGTCGGAGTCGGCGCCAGTCGCGTCCGCGACCTGTTCGAGCAGGGCAAGGCGCACGCACCGTGCATCATCTTCATCGACGAAATCGACGCCGTCGGTCGTCACCGTGGCGCCGGACTCGGCGGTGGACACGACGAGCGCGAGCAGACACTCAATCAGCTGCTCGTCGAGATGGACGGCTTCGAGTCCAACGACGGCGTGATCCTGATCGCGGCGACAAATCGTCCCGACGTTCTCGATCCCGCATTGATGCGGCCTGGCCGCTTCGATCGGCAGATCGTCGTCGATTCGCCAGACCTGCGTGGACGCGAGGGAATCCTGCGCGTGCACATCCGCAACAAGCCAATGGCCGAGGACGTGGACGTCACCACGCTAGCCCGTGGCACCCCGGGAATGGCCGGTGCAGACCTCGCCAATCTCGTCAATGAAGGCGCGTTGCTGGCTGCCCGTCGCAACCACGACAAGGTGTACATGGCCGACCTCGAGGATGCGAAGGACAAGGTCATGATGGGCGCCGAGCGCAAGTCGATGGTGATGAAGGATGAGGAGCGGAAGCTCACCGCCTATCACGAAGGTGGCCACGCTATCTGCGCGATCAAGGTGAAGGGCAACGATCCTCTCCACAAAGTCACGATCGTTCCGCGCGGTCGCACGCTCGGTGTTGCGTGGACGCTGCCGGAAGACGAT
Source organism: Gemmatimonadota bacterium (assembly GCA_046724115.1). Taxonomy (GTDB): domain Bacteria; phylum Gemmatimonadota; class Gemmatimonadetes; order Gemmatimonadales; family Gemmatimonadaceae; genus UBA4720. The sequence continues at coordinate 2,655 of JBKOVX010000210.1, forward strand.
CGCGTCTCGGTCACGCGCGAACAGCTCGAGGCGAATCTGGTGAAAGCCTACGGTGGACGAGTAGCGGAGGAGCTGGTCTTCGGACGCGATCGCGTCACGACCGGTGCCGCGAGCGACATCCAGCAGGCAACAGGTCTTGCTCGCCGCTACGTCTCGCAGTGGGGACTCTCCGACGAGATCGGACCGGTTCTCGTCGGTGACAA
>JBKOVX010000048.1:0-4280 GCA_046724115.1 Gemmatimonadota bacterium
CCACTGCTGTTGGCTCGACGGTGAACCCGATGCCGCGGAGTCGAATCGGGCGCGCGTTCAGGAAATTGAAGAACGGCATTTCCTGCCGATACTCCAGTTGGCCGACGGCGACACGCTCGCACTGCGCCGGATTTCCAGGTGGCGGCGTCCCGCCGTTGCTGCATTGGGAAACATCGACCGTTCCGGCGTCGTACCGGCGGAAATCGAACCCGGGCACCGTCCCGATTCCGCCGACGGAGAACCTTCGCTCCAAAGGCAGCTCGTCACCGTGTAGCCAGCCGCCGAGGACGAGTCGCGCGTTGAACGTCGTCGTCGGGGAGAGTCGAGTGTAGCGGCGAAGATCCAGCAGCCCGCGTCCGTAGGTGACGTTCGGCGACGGGAATGGTCGCGTCAGCGGTGACGTCAATCCAAAATCCGTGATCGTTCCGGTGCCACGCTCGTACTCGGCGAGTATCAGCCAGCCAGTCGACGGATTTACTTCGTCGTTCCTCGTGTCGATGTTGGCGCGCAAAACCGCGAGGTGAAATCGACCTGCATCTGTCACCGGATTCGCTCGCCACGGCTTCCCGTTGCCGAACACCGAGAACACGTGCCGCTCGTCGGGCGAGCCCCAGCGCTCGTCACTCCAGTCGAAGGCGATGTTGCTGCGCGCGCTCATGTTGAACGTCGCCGTCGCCTTCGCTCCATGTCGATTGAAGTAGTCGCGGAAATCCCGGTGCCCGAACAACGCCGCCAGCCCCGCGTCAGGATCCGGCAGCTGCCACGGCTCGACCGCGCTCATTACGTCGTAGGAAGAAAGGCCAAGCGCGTAGCCGCGTCCGCGTCCGACACGCATCTCGGCGGTGACGCGATGACCGAGGTTCTGACTGTCCCAGTGGAAGCTGTTCGCGCTCCTGATGATTCCCATCACCGATGCATTCAGCTCGGCCGACTTGATGCTGTCGTGGAAGACGGGCCCGAACAGAATCGGCAGACCCTCGACGCGGTTGTAGGTCTTACCCGAGCTGAGGACGAGGCCGCTGGCGCGGCTCGTCCTCGCCCACAAGCCGAGACGCTCGGCGGTGGTGTCTCGGCCCGTGGTGTCGACGCCCTGCGCACTCGACAGCGCTGGCGCGATGCAGGCGACGACCACGCACATCGACGCGATTCGTATCACTGTGTTTGTCATGGCGCGGTTATACCCTCGTCGCGTTGATTCCGAGCCTCTTCATGCGCCGATAGAGATTTGGCCTGTCGGTTTGGAGCCTGCGCGCGGCGTCGGCTACGTTTCCGCCCGCTTCCGCCAGCGCTCGCGCGATCACCGTTCGCTCGAAGCTGTCCAGTTTCTCGGCGAGTGAAGTCGGACCTCGCGCGATCGATTCACGAGCACCGGCGACGCGCTCCTGGGCGCGAGTCGGCGTAATCACTGACAGATCTTCCTCTTCCTCGCGATCGACGATGAGTACGTCTTCGACCTGCGGACCGCTGATTTCCGCGCCCGGATGAAGAATCGCGAGTCGCTCGACGATGTTGGCCAGCTCGCGTACGTTGCCCGGCCATGGGTAGTCTCGCATCAACTGGAGCGCGTCGCTTCGCCAGCGCGGCTTCGCCTGCCCGGTGCGTTGCAGAAACTGCTCCGAGAAATGCTCGACCAGTTCCAGAATGTCGTCGCCCCGCTCGCGGAGGGGAGGAATCGCCAGCGGAATCACCTGCAGCCTGAAATACAGGTCCTCGCGAAACGTCCCCGCGCGCACCGCTCGCTGCAGATCGTGATTGGTCGCGGAGATGATTCTCACATCCGCGCGAATGACGCGATTTCCGCCTACTCGTTGAATCTCCTTTGCCTCAATCGCGCGCAGCAGCTTGGCCTGCGCGTCCGGGCCGAGGTCGCCGACCTCGTCGAGGAAGAGAGTACCGTGGTGCGCCAGCTCGAAGCGTCCGATCCGCTGCGCTGTCGCGCCGGTGAACGACCCGCGCTCGTGCCCGAACATCTCGCTCTCGACGAGATCGCGCGGGATTGCCGCGCAATTCACTCGGACGAACGGCTTTTCGCGGCGGGCGCTGGCGTCGTGGATCGCGCTCGCGACGAGCTCCTTGCCGGTTCCTGATTCTCCGGCGATCAGCACGCGGGCATCGGTCGGCGCCACGCGCGCGATCATCTGCCGCACAGTGTTCATGGCGGCGCTGGTTCCGACCATTTGTCCGGCGAATCCCAGCTCCGCTCGCAGCGCCCGCGCCACGCGACGCGTCTGACGCAGCTCGAGCGCAGACGATACCGCGAGCAAAACGCCTTCGGGTGTGAGCGGCTTCTCCAGGAAATTGAACGCGCCGAGCTTGGTCGCTTTTACCGCGTCGGCAAGTCCGGCGCGGCCGCTCATCATGATGACGGGAAGGTCCGGAGCTACCTCGCGGAGCCTCCCGAGCGTCGCCATCCCATCCAACTCGCCGGGCATCATCAGGTCGACCAGCGCGACATCCGGCTCGCCCTCTCTCACCCGCGCGACTGCTTCGACTCCGCTCGGCGTCTCGGTTACCTCGTAGCCTTCACCAGCGAGTAGCGCACCGACCATCCGCCGAATATTCGGCTCGTCGTCGGCGATGAGGACTATCGGCACTTATGTCGAGCGATTCTGGGAGGAAGCTGACGGCGAGATCTGCGGTGCTTCGCTTCCTCGCCCTTCGGAGAGCAGCTTGGTCGTGAACCGCTGTCCCTCCGAGATGCGCTCGACTTCGATTGCCACTGCATCGACCGCTTGCTCGATTCGTTCCAGGCGATTCATCACTTCGGCTGGAACGCGGGGGTTCTTCGACTCTGCATCCATTCTGCGGGTATAGCCGCGCGCCAGGGGAATTCCGATCGCGCAAATGATGACGGTCGTAAACGCCCCGAGGGGGATGATAATTTCAGGTCCCATTTTACTCGCTCCTCACGGGGCTAGCGCTGGTCTTGCCCTCGGAGAGCAATTTCGTCGTGAATCGCTGGCCCTCGGAGATACGCTCGACTTCTATCGCTACCGCCTCGATCATTTGCTCCATCCGCTCGAGGCGAGTACTCACTTCTGTTGGAATTCGTGGATTTTTTGAGTCAGCATCCAGCTTCCTCGCGAAAGCGCGCGCCAGCGGAATGCCGATCCCCAAAAGAACGGCGGTGGCAAAAGCCCCCAGCGGAACGGCTACATCGGGGTTCATTTCAGTCAGTCCTTGCGGCGTTGCCATTGGCAGCGCCGTTTGCGGGTATGGTGAACTGTATCTCGGTTCCACTCCCTAACGTACTCGTCGCGTTGACGGTTCCATTGTGCGCCCAGATCGCCTGTCTCGCGATCGATAAACCAAGACCCGTCCCGCCAGGCTTGTTCGTCACGTACGGCTCCCAGATTCTCTCGAGGCTTTCGGCGGCGATGCCCTTACCCGCGTCGGCGACCGAGATCCGCACCGCGTCGCTGCCACCGAGTCTTGCCTGCCTCGCTGAGACGGTGATCCGACCGTGCTCGGGCGATGCATCAACCGCATTGAGCAACACGTTGCTCAGCGCTCCCGCGAGTGCACCGTTGTGGCCGAACACCCTCGGCAGATTCTCGTCGATCTGAAGATCGAGAGCAATGCCCGGCGGCACGCAGCTGCGCGCGGTGTACCGCACCAACTCCCCGATATCCACTTCCGACGGCGGGCCCTCCGGTAACCGTCCGAACTCGGCGAAGCTCTTCGCCATGCGATCGAGACGGTCGGATTCCACGGCGATTACGTCGACATCTTCCTGCAACGCATCCGGCGCCTGACCGCGGAGACGCGCCAGCGCAAATCGAATCGGAGTCAGTGGATTCTTGATCTCGTGCGCCACGCGACGCGCCGTTTCTCTGAACGCGTGCAACCGCTCCGCTTCAACCGCCTGCTGTCTTCCGTGTGCCAGCTCGGAGACCATCTCGCGCATGCTTCGGCGCAAAGTCTCGAACTCGGGGGCGCCCCGGACTCTGCTCTGTGTCACCTCGATCATCGGACCTTCATCGCCGTTCTTTTGGCGCCTGGAGACGATGGTCGGCTCCGGCGGCGGAGGCAGTGGCTCGCCGTGCCCGATCAGATCGGTCCAGCGAACAAGCTCGTCGAGCGGACGGCTCAATTGCCGGCTCAAATGGCCGGCGACGCGCGACGCCGCCCCGGTCAGAATCAGCAGGGCCAGGACTCCAGCGATGGCGATCACTCGCACTGTTCGCTCGGCCAGGAAACTATACCGGCGAGCCTGCTCCACTGACGTTCTCAGCTCCCGTTCGTGGGCGTCGATCGCCTTTTTCTGGGACGCTGTGAGA
>JBKOVX010000050.1:0-5144 GCA_046724115.1 Gemmatimonadota bacterium
CATCGAAGATCCTCTTTTTGACCGAAGCATGCAGCTCTTCACGGGGACAGAGATTGACCCCGGGAACAACGTTCAAATACTCCTCAACGGAAACGGGACGTATCCGCAGTTGTGGAAGGACATCGAAGCGGCCCAACAAACCGTGACAGTGCAGATGTACTACTCACAGCCCGGGGCAGTTGCCGACACGATGGCCAAATACCTGATGGACCGGGCGCAGCACAGAGTCCGTGTGTTGCTTCTCCTCGACGCGTTCGGGTCTCAACCCCTCAAGCGTGACTGGATGCAGAGGCTGAAGAACGCCGGCGTGGAGGTGAAGTGGCTGCGGCCACTGCGTTGGTACACGCTCCAGAAAGCCGCACAGCGATCGCACGTGCGAGTAGTGGTGGTCGATGGAAAGATCGGCTATACCGGTGGATTCGGCCTCGCCGACTACTGGCTGGGCGATGGTCATCACGAGGACCAGTGGCGCGAGACGAACGTCCGGTTCGAGGGGCCAACGGTTGGTGCGTTGCAGGCGGCATTTGCCGCGGGATGGGCGGAAGCGACCGGCGAGCTTCTAACCGGCGACATGTTCTTTCCGAAGAGCTCGTTTGCCGACGTCGGCGACGTTCAAGCGGGTCTGATGCACAGCATTCCGAGCACCGGCAGCACGCCTGCGGAAAGATTTCTGGCGCTCTCCATTGCCGGCGCGCGCAGGACGCTCTACATCACCAACTCCTATTTCGTCCCCGGCGAGAACTTCATGCAACTGTTGCTGGCGGCAGCCCATCGCGGTGTCGATGTCAGAGTCCTAACCGTGAGCAGCAAGACGGATGTCAAAACGACGTGGTATGCGGGGAGGACTTACTATGAGAAGCTGCTCGAGGGCGGAGTAAAGATTTACGAGTACCAGCCGACGATGATGCACGCCAAGACCATGGTGGTGGATGGAATGTGGTCATCGATCGGCTCGATGAACTTCGATAACAGATCTCTGTCGTTCAACAACGAGTCGATGCTTCTCGCGTTGAACAGAAACGTCGGAGCGAAGATGGACTCGGTGTTCATGGACGACATCAAATGGTCGAAAGAGATCAAGCTCGACGAGTTCAGAAAGCGGCCGCTATCCGGCAAGATCCTCGAATGGGGGGCGCAGAAGCTGCGGCGGGTGCTTTAGCCCCCGCTCGCGTTGCATCCGCCGGTTCCTGTCGTGACTCGTAGCCCCTCGATACTCTCGCGTCTCCATCCGGTCGTCCGCAAATGGTTCAAGGAGACATTCGGCGCGCCGAGCGACCCGCAGCAACAGGGATGGCCGGCAATCGCCAGCGGCGAGCACACGTTGATCCTTGCTCCAACGGGCACCGGAAAAACTCTGGCGGCGTTTCTGTGGGAGCTGAATGAGCTGATCACGCGCGGCTTGAAAGAGCCGTTACCGAACGCGGTGCATCTGCTCTACATCTCCCCGCTCAAGGCTCTGAACAACGACATCCAGCGGAACCTGGATCGACCTCTTAACGAGCTGCGCGAACGCTTTAAGGAAGAGGGGAAGGAGTTTCCCGAAATCAGAGTCGCTGTTCGCACCGGGGATACTCCGGCAGCGGCTCGCGCGCGGATGCTGCGCAAATCACCGCACATTCTGATCACGACTCCCGAATCGCTGAACATCATGCTCACCACGTTGAAGGGGCGGGGGATGTTCAGCGGAGTGCGAGCGGTGATCGTCGACGAGATTCACGCGATCGCGGGCACAAAACGCGGGGCTCATCTCGCTCTCACTCTGGAGCGTCTCGAAGCTCTGGTCGAGAAGGCGCCGCAGCGCATTGGATTGTCGGCGACGCAGCGTCCTCTGGAAGAAGTCGCGCGATTCCTGGGCGGATGCGAGAAAAACGATGGAACTCAGGCATTCCGCCCGGTGACGATCGTTGATTGCGGGATGACGAAGGAGATGCAGATCTCGATCGAGTCGCCCGTGGCGGATCTTGGGAGTGTCGGCGGCAGCATCTGGCCGGCGGTTGGTCCGTTGCTGCTGAAGCACATTCAGGCATCGAAGACGACGCTGGTGTTCGTCAACAATCGCGCGCAGGCGGAGAAGATCGCGGCACGGGTCAACAAGCTTGCGGATGTCGAGATCGCGCTTCCGTATCACGGATCCTTGGCGAGAGAGAGACGATTCGCGCTCGAAGAGCGATTGAAGGCCGGGTCGCTCAGGGCACTCGTAACTACCAGCTCTCTCGAGCTGGGGATCGATATTGGCTCGGTCGATCTGGTCATCCAGCTACAATCGCCAAAGCGCGTCGCCTCCGCGTTGCAAAGGATTGGCCGTGCCGGCCACACTCTCGGAGTCGCCAGCCGCGGAATTCTGGTGCCGACTTTTCGCGACGATGCCGTGGAGATTGCGGCGATTGTAGCGGCCATGCGCGCGGGCGACGTCGAGCCAACGCAGGTCGTTCAGAACGCGCTCGACGTGCTCGCACAGGTGGTGGTAGCGGCAGTCTCAGTCGACGACTGGGTGACTGAAGATCTGTATCAGCTGGTGAGGCGATCATATCCGTATCACCAGCTGACGCGGGCGGCGTTCAACGAGGTGCTGGAGATGCTCTCCGGCAAATATCCGTCTGACGTCGCGGCGGAGCTCGAGCCGAGGATCACCTGGGATCGCGTGAACGACAGGTTGATCGGAAGTCGAGCGGCGCGAATGACGGCGGTGATATCGGGCGGGACAATTCCTGATCGGGGCCTCTACACTGTCAATCTTCCCGATCGAACCCGGCTCGGCGAGCTCGACGAGGAGTTCGTTCACGAGTCGCGGATGGGTGACGTCTTCCAGCTCGGATCCTCGACTTGGAGGATTGCGGCGATCGAACACGACCGCGTGGTGGTGACACCGGCACCTGGGACGCCGGCGAGGATGCCGTTCTGGCACGGTGAGTACATGGCGCGGTCGCTGATGTTGAGTCATCGCGTCGGTGCATTGCGTCGCGAGCTAGCGGAGGCACCGAACGAAGAGAGGCTGGAAGCCGAGTACGGATGCGATGCAGCAACCGCGAACTCGCTGGTGAGGTACATCGCCTCACAACGGGCCGCCACCGGTATCGTCCCCGACGACAGGAACATCGTCATCGAGCAATTCCGGGATGAGACAGGCGCGATTCGCATCGTCATCCACGCCGCTTTTGGCGGAAGGATCAACGCACCGTGGGGAATGGCACTGGCGCAGCGGGTGCGCGAAGCGATCAACGATACTGATTTACAAGTTCAGACAACCGACGACGGAATCATGCTGCGCTTGCCCGATCTCGGAATGACGACGCCTCTGCAATCGTTGCTGGGTTTGTCCGGGACGGAGGCCGAGCAACTGGTGATGGAGGAAGTCGGATCGACGTCGCTGTTCGGAGCGCGGTTCAGGATGAATGCGGGGCGGGCGCTTCTGCTGCCGCGCGGAAATCCGCGGCGCCGGATGCCGCTCTGGCTGCAGCGACTGAAATCGCTCGACCTGCTGCAGGTTGTTCGTCAGTTCCCGAGCTTCCCGATTCTGGTCGAGACCTATCGGGAGGTTCTGCAGGACGCGTTCGACATGGACGGGCTCAAGGAGGTGCTTGCCGAAATCAGCAGCGGTGCGATCCGAATCCACACCGTGCAGACCGATGCGCCTTCGCCGTTTGCGGCGAGCCTGCAGTTCGGATTCGTGATGGACTGGCTGTACGGAGACGACACGCCGCGCGCGGAGCAGAGAGCGGCTCTGCTCTCCATCGACCGGTCGCTGCTGGATGAGGTGATGGGCGGCGAAGGCAGCGACGACATCACACGCGAGGCGATCGAGCAGACGGTGGCGGAGAGGAGGGGAACGGCTCCCGGGAGACGCGCGCGGACGGCCGACGAGCTTGCACATCTACTGGACAGAGCCGGCGACCTGAGTGAGACGGAGCTGAGAGCGCGGATTGCCACCGAGGAAGAAGGCGTTCGCGAAGATCCGTTCTCGAAGCTGCTCGAGAACGGGAGGATGATCGCGATTCGACTAGGATCCGAAGCGTCAAGGGAGTGGCGCTTCATTCTGACCGAGACTTACCCGCGGTATGTGTCGGCGTTCGGCGTCGAGGAGCTGCGTCGCGTGCGTGGGGCGGCGGATCTAGCCGAGGGCGATGCGTCTGATCTCGTTCCGGAAGTCCTTCGCCAGGCAGCTATCAACGCCTCGGTCGCCCGAAGGGAAATTCTGGCGCGATTCCTCACGCAATCCGGGCCGGTGACCGTATTCGAGGTTCACGAGCGCTACGGCTGGGAGCGCGAATGGATCGAGTCGCGACTCGTAGAGTGGGAGAGAACGGGCAAACTCGTTCGTGGCAAGTTCCGGCGAGAAGTCCAGGACATCGAGTGGTGTTCGCGCCGGGTGGTAGAGATCGGGCGCCGTCGTGCACTTGCTGCACTGCGGAAGCAGATCGAGGCTGTCGAGCTTCCAGTGTTCGCCGCTTTCATGCAGCGCTGGCAGCATCTCGATGAGCGCGATCGTCTCGAGAGCGCGGTCGGCGCGGAGATCGCTGTGCGACAACTATATGGTATAGCGCGTCCGCCAGTCGCCTGGGATCGAGACTATTTGCGTGCTCGCGTCAGAGGGTACGATCCGGGGAGCTTGTCGCGTTTTGCCGCGACTGGCGAACCGGTCTGGGCCGGCGAGGGCAATTACGATCCGGAATCGGGAGCCATTCCACTCGCTCGCGTTCGATTCTTCGAGCGCGGCACGGGATCGATCTGGCTCGACGAAGAGATCGAACCAGTGCTGAGTGAGAACGCGCAGGCGGTGAGGTCGACGATTGAATCCGAGGGAGCGTCGTTCATCGGGGACATTCAAGCGATTACCGGACTCACCATGCTGGCGGTACGCGAGGCGATTCGCGAGCTGGTCGCGTGGGGACTGGTAACGAATGACACTGTCGAAGCGCTGCGCGAAGTCGCGCGCTGGAAGCCAATGCTGCCGCGAACCGGAAACGATCCAATGAGCTGGCTGCCAGCGGGTTACCAGCCTTCGCCTAATCGGCGATTCACACGCACCCGTCCCAGTGTGAGAAGATTGCCGCGGTGGCGGAGGCCGGATAAACCAGCGGGCGCTGTCAGCGGCTGGACTGGGCGCTGGTCGCTGGTGCGGCGGCGCGGGACGATGGGTCCGGACC
>JBKOVX010000047.1:0-4020 GCA_046724115.1 Gemmatimonadota bacterium
CTGCACCGCCTTGTTGACCGCGGCAACACGGTGCTCGTCATTGAGCACAACCTCGACGTCATCAAGACCGCTGATTGGATCATCGATCTCGGTCCCGAGGGCGGCCTGCGGGGCGGCGAGGTCGTCGCGTCCGGGACTCCCGAAGATGTCGCCGATGTTAAGGAATCGTACACGGGTCAGTACCTGAAACCGCTCCTCGCCCGCAACAGGTCCGGTGCGACTCGCACCAAATTCGCACTAAAAGAAAAGCCGGCCGCAATCAGCAGGGAGCGATCAGTCGGCAGCCGGTAGTGTTCGTTGCTGTTGCTCGCAGCCCCCGGCTGTTCCGCCCACCGCCCTGGCTGGTAGTCGTAAGTTGCCGTTTGTTAGTCTTCAGCAGACCTCGGAGGCGCAAAAGAGATGGTAAGTCTCCTCGATATCATTGGCCCAGTTATGGTAGGACCTTCCTCCTCCCATACGGCCGGCGCCTGCCGCCTCGGCCTCCTCGCCCGCTGTCTGGTCGGCGGCACTCCCCAATCGGGCGTCCTTCAACTCCACGGCTCCTTTGCGCGGACGGGCGAGGGCCACGGCACCGACAAGGCGCTGGTGGGCGGGCTGCTCGGTTTTCGCCCCGATGACGAGCGGCTCCGCGACGCCCTGCAAATCGCCGAGCGAGAGGGCCTGGATTACAAATTCGAGAAAACGACCATCGCCGACGCCGCCCACCCGAACACCGTGCGAATCTCCGTCGAGCTCAATGGCAACAAGGCCACCATGCTCGGATCGTCGCTGGGCGCCGGCAGGGTGCTGGTACAGGAGATCGACGGTTACCCTGTCGAAGTGACCGGAAACTTACACACCATCGTTCTCGTAGCTGAGGATAGGAAGGGTTCGATCGCCAGAATAACGGGGATCCTTGCCAATCACGACATCAACATCGCAACACTGAGGCTGACGAGAAAAGAAAGAGGCGGCGACGCATTCATGGTGATCGAATGCGACGAGCTGCCGGACAAAAAGGCGGGCGAGGAGCTCCGGGCTCTCGACTGGGTGCGCTGGACGCGCCGCCTCGACAAGGTGAGCGGGGGCTGATTGTACAAGGCCCTCGCTGATGCAATCAGGGACGCCGATCGCGAGAAAAAGTCGCTGGCGCAGGTCGCGCTGGAGACCGAGGCTCGTGATCAGGGACGTCCAATCGAAGAGATTCGCGCCGCGCTGAAACGCGCCCTCGACGTCATGCGCGGGGCGATTGAAAAGGGGTTGACTGGAGATCTCTATTCTGCGTCGGGACTTGTTGGAGGCGATGCCGCCAAGCTGCGTCAGAATCCGAACGGACCGCTGGCGCAAACGCCGTTTCGCGACATCCTCACCCGCGCGCTCGCGGTGCAGGAAGTGAACGCGGCGATGGGAGTCATCGTCGCCGCGCCGACCGCGGGCGGAGCCGGCGTTCTGCCGGCAATCCTTACCGGACTCGCCAAGGCGCGCTCCATTAGCGATGACAAGGTCGTCGACGGTCTGGCGACGGCGGGATTGATCGGAGCGGTGGTCGCCGAGCGGGCGTCGCTTTCCGGCGCAGAAGGAGGATGCCAGGCGGAGACGGGCGCCGCGGCGGGAATGGCAGCGGGTGCCGCCACCGAGATGCTGGGCGGGACGCCGTCGCAGGTCGGTCACGCGGTCGCCCTCACGATGCAGGGGACATTGGGATTGGTTTGCGATCCGCTGGGTGGACTCGTCGAATTGCCGTGCGTCTTTCGCAACGCCACCGGCTCGGCGATCGCGCTGGCGGGGATCGAGATGGCGATGGCCGGAATTACCTTCGCCATTCCGGTCGACGAAGTGATCGACGTTATGGGCGAGATCGGACGAGAGATGGATGTCCGCTACCGCGAGACAGCCGGCGGGGGATTGGCGGCGACGCCGACCGGACGACGGCTGGCGAAGGAGCGGTTGTACCAGATCAAGAGGGCCGACGGCTGATTTGTCTAGTGAAGAGCGAGTGAAAGCTGTACTTTCGCGGGAGACTCATGTGGGAAGCCATAGATTGATAAAAGAACGGGTGCTCGCACCCGTTCAGTTCCGTTTTTGAAAATCCATCCCAACGACCATGAACATTTTTGATAGAATCGCGATGCTCTTCCGGTCCAACGTCAATGCGGTGATCTCGGAATTCGAGCAGCCCGAGAAGATGCTGAACCAGATCATTCTCGACATGCGCTCGCAGCTGGTGAAAGCAAAGCAGCAGGTTGCCGCCGCGATCGCCGACGAGAAGCGACTTCAGGACCAGACCCGCCAGGAGATGAAGGAGTCGGAAGACTGGGAGCGGAGAGCGATGCTCGCAGTGCAGCAGAACCAGGACGATCTCGCCAAGCAGGCGCTGATCCGCCGCTCAGAGCACATGTCCCGCGCCGACCAGCTCAATCTCACCTGGCAGGCGCACAAGCAGGAAACCGATCGCCTCAAGGATTCTCTCCGTACACTCAACGACAACATCGAAGAGGCGAATCGGAAGAAGAATCTCCTGCTCGCCAAGCAACGCCGCGCCGATGCCCAGAAGCGAATCAACGAGACGATGTCGCACATCTCGGAGAAGTCCGCCTTCGAGGCGTTCGCGCGGATGGAAGAGAAAATCGAAGCCAACGAGCGCAAGGTCAGAGCAAGCGCCGAGATCGAGGAGGAATTCTCGGGGGACAAGCTGGCCAATGACTTCAAGCGGCTCGAAGCGGCCGGCGGCAATCAGTCAGCCGAAGTCCTTCTCATTCAGCTCAAACAGAAAATGGGGGTGCTCCCCGCGGGCAGCCCCGTCGCCAGCAAGGCGCTAGGAGCAGGCAATCAGGCCGCTGAAGAGGAACCCGTCGACGTCGAAATTCACGACGACAACAAGTAGGTAGCAATGGCGAGCGCGGTGGCAGAGGGGAGGACAAGAGTAGCGCCGATCGTCGCCGGCGTGATCCTGGCGATCCTGCTGCTGTGGATGCTGGGAGCGACGGCCGAAGTATTCCTGCTCCTGTTCATCGCCATCATTATCTCGCTGTACCTCGGGGCCGTACGAGACCTGCTCGTCGAGCGGGGGCATCTTCCGCCCAGGCTGGCATTCTTCATTTCTGTTGTTGGCAGTGCAGGCGCGTTGCTGGGTCTGTTCGCGATTCTCCTGCCGCCTGTCGTCGAGCAAACGCGCGCCTTGATCGTGGTGTTGCCGAACTACATCGAGACCTGGGAGACTGGGATCGATCACTTCGTGGCGCGCTTTCCGGCAATGCGGGATGTGTGGAAGCCAGGCGAGCACCCACTTGTCACTGCCGTTTACGATCAGGTGGCGCAACAGGCGGAGACTCTCGTTCCGAGAGTGTTTTCCCTCGTCAACTTTCTGATCTCCGCCTTTGCCGTTGGCGTGATGAGCATCTATCTCGCGCTGCAACCCGGGGTGTATCGTGAGTGGCTGATTGCGCTGTTCCCTCCGATTCATCGTGACCTCGTGCGCGATGTGCTGCGCGATCTTGCCGATTCTTTGCGCGCCTACATCGTCGGACAGCTGCTCACTATGACTGTTCTCGCTGCGATGACCGCCGCCGGATTGTACCTCCTCAAGGTTCCGTATTGGCTGACGTTCGGCGTATTCACCGGACTCGTCGCGATAATTCCATTCTTTGGAACGCTGTTCTCGACAACTCTACCCGCGCTCTTTGTATTGGGGGCGCCAGGCGGTGGTACGCGAGCGATATACGTGCTGCTGTGGGGTGTCGTGGTTCACCTGATCGAAGGCAATCTCGTCTCGCCGCTGGTGATGTCGAAAAAGATCGACATGCCCCCAGTGCTGACGATTACGGCTGTACTTGTCATCGGCAAGTTGCTGGGACCGCTGGGCCTGATAGTGGCGCTGCCGATGCTGGTGACGGTGATGGTGATCGTGCGGCGGATCCTCATCAACCGTATCTACGAAGGCAAGGGATTCAGAAAGAGCACGCGCGATCGGATCTTCGTGCTGCGCGTGCCCGTTCCCGACGGTGGGGTGCTGGTTCCTGCAAGTGCGCCTCCCGATCTGAT
>JBKOVX010000236.1:0-6275 GCA_046724115.1 Gemmatimonadota bacterium
TTTGCCGTCGGAATGACGCGCGCTTCCGATGACGTGAATCCATCATCGGTGATGACGATGTACTTGTTGCTCACCTCTCGTCCGACGCCAACGTTGTCGAGAACGTCTTTCTCGTGAAACACTTCGATGTCGCTCGAGCGCGGTGTACCGATTACGTGGCGCCAGACGGCGTCGGAGCGGCGGGCAGAATCCGCTGTCTGATAAAACAGAACGGTGTCGTTCGCCCAGGCCACCGATGGTACGACGTGTGAAATCGAATCGCCCAGCAGTTTTCCGGTGGTGAGGTCTTTTACGTACAGTGTGTAGTAGCGGAGCGCGGTGGTGTCGTGGAGATAAGCGGCGCGTTTCCCGCTCGGGCTCACCTGCAACGTCGCGACTTGCGAGAACTTTTTCCCGACGGCGAGTGCATTGGCATCGATGACGACCCCATCGGGTGCGCCGGCCGCGGCTTTGCGACGCATGAAGATCGGGTACGATTTTCCTTTTTCCGTCGCCAGCCAGTAGTAGTAACCGTTCTCGCGGAACGGAACCGAGACGTCGGTCTCCTTGATGCGCGACAGCATTTCGTCGTAAAGCTTCTGCTGCAGCGCCTCGGAGTGCTTCATCTTCGCTTCCGTGTACGCATTCTCGGCGTTGAGATATGCGATCACGTCGGGGTTCGACTTGTCGCGGATCCAGAAGTAGTTGTCGGTGCGGATCTCGCCGTGGAGAGTGTCGACTTTCGGCTTGGCGGTGGCCACTGGTGGCATCATCGTCGGCGCCTGAGCGGCCAGCTCAGCGACACATGTCCCGACTATGGCGAGGGGGGTGAGAAGGATCCGGAGATGGCGCATTTGGGCCTCGGAAGGGAGGTCGATGGACGCGGGTGGGTTGAGATTGTTTTATCCCGGGGCGTCGCCCGGTGTCAAGACGATCGGCCTCCCGCGGCGCGCCCCCGTCAGGACGACCACAACGCAGACTCAGTTCGCTAATTCCCGCGAAATCCGCTAAGCTTCATTAGTACTTCTGTGCGGGAGGATTCCACCAGCCCGCACGTCCAATCTGCCTCTATCGAGGCGATATCCGGCGCTACTGGCGACGCCTCACACTCCGCCAAGCGCCCCATGAAAAAACCACCGAACGGTATCACAGGACTTCCGCGCCGACTCGTCTCGCGAGAGGGCACGCCTCTCTTTGCATTCGTAAGAACGCTGCGCCTCGCGGTGCGGGCGAGAGTTGCGGCGGACCAACGACGCGGTCTGGCCTTCGCGGAAATCGTCATCCGCGTGCGTGAAATGGTGAGCCGAGCCGAAGATGTCGGCAGCCATTCCAATCCGCGCCCTTCGCCCGAGTTCGTGGCGATCTCGAAGCGGGCTGAAGCCTGGTGTCTCGAAGCTTATCAACCAACTCGAGTACTGGATCTGCCTACCGACCGCCTTCCACTGCAGTCGTGAACCGATGATGGAAGCGGCCTCATGACAACGCCGGCGAGTCCGATCGGCCCGAGAATCGAGCGACGGGCGTCTGAGAGTACGTCGGCGCGATCGATCGCTGATGCCGCCACCGCTCGTCTCGCCCGACTGCAAAGCATAACGGCGGCCCTCAGCAACACCGTCACCCAGGACGCTGTTGCTCTCTCCGTGTTGCACGAGGCAATCGTCGCGCTGGAGTGCGACGCGGGCGCGGTCGTGGTCACAATCGAAGGACAGCAAAAATTTGCGCTGCTGCGCGAAGCGGGTTCCCTCGATCCGCTGATGCGCTCGTTCGAGGATGACCCGCCGGAGTGGTCACCTGGCCCTTACACCGAGGCTGTGAAGAAGTGCACAGCGATCTATATCGAGTCATTCGAAGAGATGCTGATGCGCTATCCAGCTTTCCGGACCGTCAACAAGCTCGATTCTCGCGGTGCCTGGATCTTCCTGCCACTCGCGATCGATGGACGCGCGGTAGGCGCTCTTGCATTCGGTTTTTCGCTGCCGCGTAAGTTCGATTTTCTCGACAGGAACTTTGCCGACACCGTTTCGCGCTACTGCGCGCAGGCCCTCGATCGGGTCAGGCTCCGCGTCGCTGCCGCGGCCGCTCTCGCCGAAGCAGGGGAGGCGCGCATGATGGCGGAACACGCCAACAGTGCAAAGACGCTGTTCCTGCGCGCGATGAGCCACGAGCTTCGCACTCCCCTCAACGCGATCTCGGGTTATACAGAAATCCTGGAGATGGGACTGCGGGGCCCGGTTAGCCCCGCGCAGGCGACAGACCTCGGCCGGATCAAACGGGCAGCTGCGTACCTGCTGCGGTTGATCAATGACGTGCTCACCGTCGCCAGACTCGAAGGGGCGAGACCCTTGAAGCTGGTCTCGATCGCCGTGAACCCAGCGCTGACAGAAGTCGAGGGCCTTTGCGCGCTTCAGGCAAAAGCCAAAGGGCTCACACTGACCGTGGCCCGATGCGACACTGAGATGGTCGTCGCTGCGGATGCCGAGCGATTCCAGCAGATCCTTCTCAATCTCATCACCAACGCCATCAAATTCACTGCCACGGGTGGCAGCGTCAAAGTGACGTGCTGCGGGGATGCGAAGATGGTGCATCTTCGCGTGACCGACACCGGCGTCGGTATCAGGCCGGCGGATGTCGACCGTGTGTTCGAGCCGTTCGTGCAGATTGACAGGCATCTGACGAGCGCAACGCAGCAGGGCGTCGGGCTCGGACTTTCGATCAGCAGAGAGCTCGCGCGCGCCATGCACGGTGACCTGACTCTCCAGAGCATGGAAGGAGTCGGCTCCGCATTCACTCTCACACTTCCAATTTTATCGCCGTCCGCGCCCACAACTCGTGAACTTGCGGCGATATGAAACAAGGGCCGTCAACCGACGTCCGGTCAGCATAAAGGAGAACCAATGAAGAAGAGTCTCAGGGACACACTATTCGGCTTCCGAACGAAGCAGAACGAAGACGCCGCCGCCGCCGATGCGATCGCGGCCAAGAAGGAGAAAACGCTGGCGACCGTCAACGAAGCAGATACGACCTCGGCCAAGCCGCCGCGCGTGAACCGCACGATCGGATTGACGGAGGCGAGACTGCGGGCGCGCAACAAACAATCGTGGATGACGAGCACGAAGGGCTGGAGCAATTTCTTCGGCCGCTTCATGGTTTCCGCAAAACGGTAGACTGTCTGGCCACGCTGGGCTCGTTGAAGACACCCCGCGCTTGACCAGTGCGACGGCCAGAAATACATTGCCAATCCGCCCGAGCCTGGGCTCGTGCGTCGCGTATCCGTGCATAACTCAGATAGCTACCTCGTGATTCGTTACCGACTTCCAATTCTTCTTAGCCTTATTCCGGCTCTCATTGTGAGGGGCGGCCCGCCTGTGCGCGCGTAGCTTTCGCGACTGGATGTTCAGGGCGGCCCCGTCGAATGAAATCGCGGGGCCGCCTTTTTTGATTCCATTACCCGTTACCCGTTACCCGTTACCCGCTTCCCGACATTGACTAGTCCATCGACACTCGTCGACAAAATCTGGGACGACCACGTCGTTCGCGCCGAGAGCGAGAGCACGCCAGCGGTGCTGTACGTCGATCTCCATCTCGTGCACGAGGTGACGTCGCCGCAGGCGTTCGCTGAGCTGCGGCGTCGTGGTGCTTCGGTGCGCCGTCCGGAGCTGACGGTCGCGACGATGGACCATTCGACGCCGACGACGCCGCGCACGAATGGGCGTCTACAGGTACTCGACTCGCAGGCGGCGGCACAGCTCAAACAGCTCGAGACAAACTGCGACGAATTCGGCATCAAACTTTTCGGGCTCGACGACACCCGCCAGGGAATCGTCCACGTCATCGGACCGGAGCAGGGTCTCACGCAACCCGGCATGACCATCGTCTGTGGTGACAGCCACACCAGCACCCACGGCGCGTTCGGCGCGCTGGCATTCGGGATCGGCACGTCGGAGGTCGGGTACGTCCTCGCCACTCAGACACTGCTTCAGCGCAAGCCGCGCAACATGGAGGTGCGCATCGATGGGAAGCTTCCTCGCGGAGTTACGGCCAAGGACATCATCCTCGCCGTAATTGCCAAAATCGGCATCGGCGGCGCGACCGGTCACGTCCTCGAATACACGGGCTCGGCGATCCGATCGCTCGGCATGGAAAACCGCATGACCATATGCAACATGTCGATCGAGGCCGGCGCGCGCGCCGGTCTCATCGCGCCCGACGACACGACGGCCGAGTACATCGCGGGGCGTCCCTTCGCACCGGCGGGAGCTGCCTGGGACGCGGCGGTCGATCGCTGGAGACAGCTGGCGAGCGATGACGGAGCGACGTACGACCGTACCGTGCATCTCCGGGCAGACGAACTGTCTCCGATGATTACGTTCGGCACCAACCCATCGATGGCGATTCCCATCGACGGACGCGTGCCCGATCCCAGCGCCGCGCAGACTGGTGCAGA
This sequence comes from Gemmatimonadota bacterium, assembly GCA_046724115.1. Lineage (GTDB taxonomy): Bacteria > Gemmatimonadota > Gemmatimonadetes > Gemmatimonadales > Gemmatimonadaceae > UBA4720. The sequence goes on from JBKOVX010000236.1 coordinate 4,424, forward strand.
GCGTGCCGATCTCGACAAGGCGCTCCGCTACATGGCGCTCGAGCCAGGTCAACCGCTCCTCGGCCGCGTCGTCGACGTCGTGTTCGTCGGAAGCTGTACCAACTCGCGCATCTCCGACCTGCGCGAGGCGGCGGCGGTGATGCGCGGACGACATGTCGCACCAGGAGTGCGGATGCTCGTCGTTCCCGGATCCCGCAACGTAAAGAGTCAGGCAGAGGCTGAGGGGCTCGATCGCATCTTCAAGGAAGCGGGCGCCGAATGGCGCGAAGCGGGCTGCTCGATGTGCATCGCCATGAACGGCGACCAGCTCTCGCCCGGCGAAAGCGCGGTGAGCACCAGCAATCGCAATTTCGAGGGACGTCAGGGTAAAGGCGGTCGCACTTTCCTCGCCAGTCCACTCACAGCTGCCGCGACGGCGGTGACGGGCGCCATCGCAGACGTGCGGAGTCTCTCGTGACGGCGACAATCATGGAACCAATCATCAGGTTTACGTCTTCCTGCGTCGTGCTTCACACGGAAAACGTAGACACCGATCAGATCATCCCGGCGCGATTTCTGAAGACTATTGATCGCCAGGGTCTGGGGGAGCATCTCTTCGCCGACTGGCGAGTCGATGAGCGCGGAGAGCCTCGTCGCGATTTTCCGCTTAATTCGCCGGACGCGCGTGAGGCTTCGATCCTCGTCGCCGGCCACAACTTCGGCTGCGGCTCGTCGCGCGAGCACGCGCCTTGGGCACTGCTAGACTTCGGCTTCCGCGCCATCATCAGCACCGGCTTCGCGGACATCTTCCGCAACAACGCGCTCAAGACCGGGCTGCTTCCGGTGACTCTCGCACAGAGCGCGCACGCGAGTCTGCTGGATCAGCTCGCGAAATCTCCACGCGCGCAGGTCACGATCGATCTGGAGTCGCAAACGGCAACGCTGCCCGACGGCTCGTCGCACAAATTCCCGGTCGATCCAGTCGCGAGACACTGTCTGCTCAACGGAGTCGACGAGCTCGGATTTCTACTTGGTGAGGAGTCGGCAATTGCCGCCTACGAGTCTTCGCATCCCGCCCGAGTCAGCACGCGCTGACGCGCGGACTTCTTCGCCCCTCGTGCGCTCGCTGACGGTCGCGCTCCTTCCTGGCGACGGAATCGGGCCGGAGGTCGTCGCCGAAGGCGCGCGCATTCTTAGAGCGGTCGCCGAGCGCTACGGGTATACGGTCGAGCTGAGCGAAGGCTTGATAGGCGGATGCGCGCTCGATGCCCGCGGGACTCCGCTGCCGCCTGAGACTATCGATCTTTGCCAAAGCGCCGACGCCGTTCTACTCGGCGCAGTCGGTGGCCCGCGCTGGGACGATCCGAATGCGCGTCAGCGTCCGGAGCAGGGATTGCTTGGTTTGCGTCGCGAGCTGCAGGTCTACGCCAATCTTCGTCCCGTGCGCGTTCATCCGTCCCTGGCCGCGGCGTCGCCACTCCGCGCGGAGCGGTTGGAAGGTGTCGACTTCATCTTCGTGCGCGAGCTGACGGGCGGAATGTATTTCGGAGACAAGCGGCGTGAGCGAATTGACGGCGGCGAACGTGCGGTCGATGAGTGCGTCTATACGACGGGAGAGATCGAGCGCGTGACGCGCGTCGCCGCGAACATCGCACGCACGCGCCGCCGCAAGCTGACTTCGGTCGACAAGGCAAATGTGCTCGAGACTTCTCGACTCTGGCGCTCGACAGTCACGCGGCTCATGCGCGAAGAGTTCCCCGACATCGCCCTCGACCATCTGTTGGTCGACGCCTGCGCGATGCAGCTGCTGCGGGATCCGCGAAGCTTCGACGTGATCGTTACCGAGAATATGTTCGGCGACATTCTCACCGAC
>JBKOVX010000331.1:0-6458 GCA_046724115.1 Gemmatimonadota bacterium
AGTCGATCGATGCCGGCAAGACCTGGCGACACATGGGACTTCGCGACGGTCAGCAGATCGGCGGCATCATCGTCGACCCTCGCGACGAGAACAGAATATTCGTTGCTGTCCTCGGACATCCCTACGGACCGAATCAGGAGCGCGGCGTCTACCGGTCGACCAACGGCGGCGAGACCTTCGAGCGCGTTCTCTACAAGGACGAAAATACGGGCGCGATTCAGGTCGGATTCGATCCGACCAATCCGCAGACGATTTACGCCGCGCTGTGGGCGGGAAGGCAGGGGCCGTGGGAGAATTCGTTCTGGAACGGACCGCTGAGCGGCCTGTTCAAGTCCGTCGATGGAGGCACCACCTGGCGGCAGATCGGGACCGGATTCCCAACGGTGGCACAGGGTCTTGGTCGAATAGGTTTCACAATCGCGCCGAGCGATCCGCGGCGGATGTACGCAACCGTCGACGCACCCACACTCGGTGGTATCTACCGCTCTGACGACGCCGGCGAAACCTGGCGACGCACCAACTCGGAAGTCCGCGTCTGGGGGCGCGCCTCCGATTTCGCCGAGGTGAAAGTCGATCCGCGAAATCCCGACGTGATGTACTCGGCAAATACGTCGACGTACCGCTCGACCGATGGCGGGAAGACTTTCACGGCGATCAAGGGCGCGCCAGGAGGAGATGACTATCACCGGATCTGGATCAACCCGGAGAATCCGGACATCATGCTGATCGCCGCGGACCAGGGCGCGACGATCACGGTCAATGGCGGGAAGACCTGGAGCTCCTGGTACAACCAGCCGACGGCGCAGTTTTACCACGTAATCACCGACAACCAGATCCCGTACTGGGTGTACGGCGGTCAGCAGGAAAGCGGCTCGGTGGGAACGACCAGCCGCGGCGACTACGGCGCGATCACGTTCCGCGAATGGAATCCGGTCGGAGTCGAGGAGTACGGTTACGTTGCCCCCGATCCGCTCGATCCCAACATCATCTACGGCGGCAAGATCTCGCGGTTCGATCAGCGGTCTCGCGAGGTGCAGAACATCAGCCCGGAAGCGGTTCGATCCGGCAAGTATCGTTTCCTGCGCACTGCACCAGTCATTTTCTCCACCGTCGATCCGCACATCCTTTACTTCGCCGGCAACGTGCTGTTCAAGACCACCAACGGCGGGCACAGCTGGGATGTGATCAGTCCCGATCTCACTCGCCAGAAGTATGACGTTCCGGCGAGCTACGGCATCTTCACCAATGGCGACGCGTCCAGGGCGCAGAATCGCGGAGTGATCTACGCGGTCGGGCCGTCATTCCGGAACGTGAACATTATCTGGACGGGCTCGGACGACGGCGTGATCAACGTCACTCGCGATGGCGGAAAGACCTGGACCAACGTCACGCCATCTGCGCTTACTCCCTGGAGCAAGGTGTCGATGATCGAGGCGTCGCACTTCGACGACGTCACCGCCTATGCATCGATCAATCGGTTCAAGCTCGACGACCTCCACCCCCACATCTATCGCACCCACGACGGCGGCAAGACGTGGGCGGAGATCGTCACCGGGATTCCGGCCAACGAGGTCGTGAATTCCGTCCGAGAAGATCCGGCGCGTCGCGGTTTGCTGTTTGCCGGCACCGAGCGCGCCGCCTACTTCTCGCTCGACGATGGAGATCACTGGCATAGTCTGCGGTTGAACATGCCCGCGACCTCGATCCGCGATCTCGTCATCCACGACGACGACATCGTCGTCGGAACACACGGGCGATCGTTCTGGATTCTCGATGACATGACCTTGCTGCGGCAGTTCGACGCCAAACCTTCGACCGAGACGTATCTCTTCAAGCCCAAGCTCACCTACAGATTCCGGCGCAACAGGAACACGGATACGCCACTGCCTCCGGAGGAGCCGGCTGGAGAGAATCCTCCCGATGGTGCGATCATTAACTACCGGCTTGGTGCCGCAGCGACGACGCCGATTGTACTCGACATCCTGGACAGCTCGAGAGGAATTGTGCGCACCTTCTCCAGCGCCGACTCTGTCGAGCCCGTCGAGACCGATTTGAATGTGCCGACGTACTGGGTGCGCCCGCAGCAACGTCTGGCGGCGAGCCCCGGCACGCATCGGTTCGTTTGGGACCTGCATTACCCGCCGCCGAAGGTCTTGTCTCACGATTATCCGATCTCCGCGATTTATGGAGACACTCCGAGATTTCCCCTCGGCCCCGCGGTCCTGCCGGGCAACTACACCGTAAGATTGAGCATCAACGGCCGCAGGTATGAGCAACCGCTGACCATACGAATGGATCCGCGAGTCCGAATTACCCAAGGCGGCCTTCGCCTCCAGCACGACATCGGCGTTCGCATGAACGACGCGATCAGCCGAGACTTCGCCGCACTCAGCGACCTGCGCACACAACGGGGATTGCTGAGAACGCAACGCGAAGGAGCCAAAGCGAAAGAAGTCGCGGATTCTTTGGTCGCTCTCGATTCAACTCTCGCTGGCATAGAGACAGGAACGCGCGGCGCTGCCGCAGGATTGGTTCAACTGAATGAACAACTCGCGGGAGTCCTCGACACCGTCGAGGGCGCTGACGCCGAGCCGACCACCCAGGCCGTAGCGGCAGCGGCAGATCTCGAGCAGAAGCTGAGCGTGGTGCTCAGGCGATGGACAGAGATCAGAGGCACGCGCCTTCGCAGCGAACGAAGATAGATTTCTCGTATCAGCACGTGCTCTCATCGGAGAAATTCATGACGACAAGCAAGGAAACCGAGTGGATGAACCATCCGCGGCTGCGGAAGCTGGTCACCGCGATCAATGAGCTTACCCTCGCCGAGCGCATCACTCTCGTCAAAGGATTGGTTCCCGCTATCGCCGACGAATTGTCCGACACCGAGTACGAGCGATTCGTCGAGTCGATTCGACTCAAAGGAGAGCGATTTCACGAAGCGCAGGCCCATCCCGGAGAGGGAAGGGCCGAACGAAAGACTCCCGGCGAGCGCGACCTCGAGGGGCGGTAGTCGATGAATTTCTACTGGCTGTTCGGACTTATAATCGTTGCCGCGGTCCTGTTCGCGCTTGTGGCCGGCAGCCGGCGGCGACCGAAGGAGTGAGCTAGAGTCCCAGCGCCAGCTGCACGGGGGCCAGGGCCGACGCGGCACTTGGACCGACAACAATCGGCCCAACCACGTTGCTCTGCGAGGCGGCGGTCAGTCGCCCCTTGAATCGTCCGCGGCGAAGCGAATCCCCAACCGTGCCGAGCGCCGTGCGCGGCGTGTTGTTCTGTTCGCTCAGGTGCGCGAGCACGATGTTGTTCAATCCCGAATGGATGCTCTGGCCGGCCAGCTTCGCCGCCTCATTGTTGCTCAGGTGTCCGAACTTTCCACGAATCCGCGCCTGCACCGACGGCGGATAGGGCCCCGCGCGCAGCATGCCTTCATCATGATTCGCTTCGATCACGAGGATGTCGAGCTTGTCCAGCGCGCGCGAGATCGTTTCCGTGACGTGGCCCAGGTCATAAACGATTCCGGCCCGCGCGCCTTCGGCGATCGACGTCACGATCACGGCGATCGGCTCGTTGGCGTCGTGTGCAACCGGGACCGTCTCCAGGTGGAAGTCGCCGACTACGACGCTGCTTTTGCGCGGCGTGAGAATCGTCCTGAGGTGCGACCAGTCGGGACACATCATCCGCGTGCCGGCTGTGGAGACTATCGTCCAGCCCCATTTTCGAGCCGCGGCAGCAACGCCTTTGACATGATCAGTGTGCTCGTGCGTCACGACAACTGCTTCGATCGAGTCGGGTGCAACGCCCGCGACGGCAAGCCGACGTTTCAGAACGCGCGGAGCAAATCCGGCGTCGACCAGTATCCGCGACTGTGCCGTCTCGAGAAGAATCGCATTTCCACTGCTACCGCTCCCCAGCACCCACAACTTCATCAAACGCTCCAGCGCCTCTTGTGTGCCTCGGTCAGCTGCTTGCGCGCTTTGTCGCCAAGCTCTACGTGTCGGCGCAGCATCATTCGCTCCGCTACCGCAAGGAATTTAGCGACGTCGTACGTCTCATAGGGCTCTCCATCACCCCAGGCAAAAGGCGGCACGACCTTGGGCGGCATGTTTGATCCGAAGACGTTCGCGCCAGCGCCGAAGACAGTCCCGGTGCTCAGCATTGTGCCGATTCCTGTTTTGGCGTGATCACCAAAGAGGGTACCGAGGAATTGCTGGCCGGTTCCGCGGACGCCCGACGGAGTCCAAAGCTGGACAGGGCCGTAGGTGTTCTTCATGTTGCTCGTTGTGGTGAGCGCGCCAAGGTTGACCCACCGCCCCAGATACGAGTGGCCGACAAACCCCGCGTGCCCCTTGTTGCTGTGGCCGAGCATGATCGAACTGCTGAACTCGCCGCGCACCTTGCAGTGGTCGCCGATCGAAGAATTTGCTATCCGGTCTCCGAGAACCTTGGTATCGCATCCGATCGCGACCGGTCCGATGAGGTGCGTGAATGGCGCGACTGACGCGCCGCGACGAATCAGTATCGGTCCCGCCGAAGCGTCGAGTACCACCTGTGGACCAATGTCGGCGCCCTCTTCGACAAAAATCTCGTGATCACCGATTGTGGCAGCACTGATCTTTGCCGTTGCCCCCAGCGTTTTGGCGCGGCGCGGGATGTCCGCCATCAGCTGCTCTGTCAGCGTGGAGATAAAGTCCCAGACCTCATTGATCCAGCGCCCTTCGACTCGGCGTCCGCCGAGGCTGGTCTGGATGCTTCCAATGTCGACCGAACCGTCGGCGAACTGAGACACCGGCATTGCCCGGGCGAGGCGCACCGCACACGCGACGCCCTCGCACATCAGCAGATCGAAGCGATCCAGCTGCAGATCGAGCGGCATGACGCAGCGGGTGTTGACGATCACCGATCAGGCTGGTATCGCGGACTTCGGTGGCACTGCCGGCGGCGCGTTGCCTTCCTCGAATTGCGCCAGGTGTGACCCGCTTATGAAGCCTGCGCTGTCCAGAGAAGTCGCGCGTTCCCAGCGATGGCGTATCAGGGATGTCCCCGCGCGCAGCTCGCACCCCGGACGCGTCAGCGCGAACGGCTCGAACTGCCGCGCGCGCACATCGTCATAGTAGTAGAGTGCGCTCATGCGTCACCCTTCTCCCTCGCCGGAAGCGATTCAATGAGCCGCTTCAGATCCGCCGCCTTATCCCTGGTCGTGACCAGCGTCAAGCCATCGTGCACCACTACCACCAGGTTGTCAACGCCATACATCACGACGCGGCCGGAATCAGAGTGCACCACATTATCGCTTCCATCGAGCAAATGAACGTTGCCATGCGTTACGTTCCCGAACTCATCCATGTCGCGAACGCGTCCAAGCGCGTCCCACGTTCCAACGTCATCCCAGCCGAATTTTCCCGGCATGACTGTGACGTTCTTGCTCCGCTCGAGCACGCTCGAGTCAATCGACGCCGGATTCTCCACACTCCCGAAGAACTCGGCTGCCTCGGCGTCGTCGGGAAGGCTGAGTGCTTTCTTCAGCTCACGCGAGTGTTGTCTGACCTGCGCCAGAAAGTCGCCGACAGTCCAGACGAACATGCCCGAATTCCAGAGATAACCTTCGCCGCGAAGCTTCTGGGCGCGCTCCCGATCGGGCTTTTCCACGAACTGCTTGACTGGCGAACCGTCGGTGCTGTCCGGATCGGTCGGGAGAATGTATCCGAACCCGGGATCGGGACGAGTGGGAACCACGCCCACGGTCACTAGCGTGTGCGTCTTGCGCGCGACTTTTTCGGCCTCGAGCATCACTCGGCGAAACTCGGCGTCGTCGCCGATAGCCCAGTCTGCGTGGGTCGACATCATGATCGCATCCTTGCCGTCGCGCCGCTCGATTGTGAGCGCGCCCCACGTCAGGGCAGCCGCGGTTCCCGCCGGTCGCGGCTCGGCGATGATGTTCTCGCGCGGCACCGGTGGAAGGAGCGCCCGGATCGATTTCACCAGGTTCGCGTTCGTCAGTATCAGGGTGTGCGCTGGGTCGACGATTGGCGCCAGCCGATCCATTGCATCCCGGAGCAGCGGTTTCTCGGTTACCAACGAAAGGAGCTGCTTGGGACGAGTCGGGGTGCTGAGCGGCCAGAACCGAGAGCCGATCCCGCCGGCGAGAACGACTGCCCAGCGACTCACTCGCCGCTTATTCCTGCTTCGTCAGGCGCACCGGTGAGACGCGCGACGAGCGCGTAGAGTTTTTTTGGGCTGAAGGGCTTGGTGAGAAACTGCGTCGCACCGAGTGCGAGCGCGTCACGCTCGTGCTTGGCATCGCCACCGGCGGTGAGAATGATGCAGGGCAGCGATTTGAATTTGTCCTGCTCTCGTATCTGCCTCAGAACGTCGAGTCCGCTCAGCTTGGGCATCATCAGGTCGAGAAGCACGAGATCCACCTGCTCGTCGGCGTTCAGAAAGTCGATCGCTTCCTGACC
>JBKOVX010000366.1:0-4389 GCA_046724115.1 Gemmatimonadota bacterium
GTGTACGATCCGACTTTGTTCGTCCGCGATTCGATACGAGAGGTGGTCTACACGCTTCTCCTCGCTACGCTGATGGTCGTGATCGTGGTCGTGCTGTTTCTACAGACGTGGCGGGCGTCGATCATCCCGCTTGTCGCCGTACCGATCTCCATCGTCGGCACCTTCGCGGTGATGCTGGCGACAGGATTCTCGATCAACACGCTGTCGCTGTTCGGGCTGGTGCTGGCGATCGGAATCGTCGTCGACGACGCCATCGTCGTGGTTGAGAACGTGGAGAGGCACATCGAGGAAGGTCTTTCGCCTCTCGATGCCAGCCACCGCGCTATGGAAGAAGTCAGCGGTCCGATCATCGCGATTGCGCTGGTGCTGTCGGCGGTGTTCGTGCCAGTTGCATTCATCAGCGGTCTGGATGGACAGTTTTACCGGCAGTTTGCTCTCACCATCGCTTTCTCGACATTGATCTCGGCGTTCAACTCGCTGACGCTATCGCCGGCGCTGGCGGCGGTGCTGCTCAAGCCGCGTGGTGCGGCGGAAGATGCGCCAACACGCTTCATGCACCGGTGGCTTGGCTGGCTGTTCGATCCGTTCAACCGTCTCTTCGGCCGCGCGTCGAATCGTTACGGCACCATCGTGACACGGGTGACACACCGTTCCGGCATTGCCCTCGCGGTGTACGCGGTGCTGGTCGTGATCGGCATCATCGGTTTCTCGAGAGTGCCGAAGGGATTCGTTCCGAGTCAGGACAAACGTTACCTCGTCGCCATCGCGCAGCTGCCCGATGCGGCATCCCTCGATCGCACCGAGGCCGTCATCAGACGGATGTCCGACCTCGCTCTCCACACACCGGGCGTAGAGCACGCCGTTGAGTTCCCCGGCCTGTCCATCACCAGTTTCGGCCCCAAGTCGAACGCGGGCGTGATCTTCTTCGGGCTCAAGCCTTTCGAGGAGAGAAAGTCCAAGGATCTGAAGAGCAACGCCATCCTGATGGCGCTCAATCAGAAGTTCTCGACGATCCAGGAGGGCTTCGTCGCCGTCTTTCCGCCACCTGCGGTGAACGGGTTGGGATCGATCGGCGGATTCAAGATGATGATCGAGGACAGGGCGGGGCTGGGTGATTCGACGCTATATGCGAACACTCAGGCATTGATCGGCCGCGTCTTCCAGACACCAGGACTCGGCGGTGCTTTCTCGGGCTTCCAGATCAACGTGCCACAGCTATTCGCCGACGTCGATCGCGACAAGGTGAAGCAGCTGGGGATCCCGTTGAACAACGTGTTCTCGACACTCCAGATCTATCTCGGCTCCCAGTACGTCAACGACTTCAACAAGTTCGGGCGCACCTACCAGGTTATCGCGCAGGCGGACGCACCTTATCGTGCGAACGCCGACAACATCGCTCAGCTCAAGGTTCGGAACTTCAGCGGTGACATGGTTCCGCTTGGGTCGGTGCTGACGATGAAGCAGTCATACGGACCGGATCAGGTCACGCACTATAACGGCTACCCCGCTGCTGACATCAGCGGCAGCGCGGCTCCGGGCACCAGTGCCGGTTCAGCGGTACAGATAATGGAACGGCTCGCCAACGAGACGCTGCCCAACGGCATGGGCTACGAGTGGACGGAGCTTACGTACCAGCAGAAGCTGGCTGGCAACACAGCCATCCTGGTTTTCCCGCTCTGCATCCTGCTCGTTTTCCTGGTTCTCGCAGCGCAGTACGAGAGCTGGTCGTTGCCGCTCGTGATCATGCTGATCGTACCAATGTCGCTCGTTTCCGCGATCGCCGGTGTGTGGCTGACGCGTGGTGACAACAACGTCTTCACCCAGATCGGGTTGCTCGTGCTCGTCGGGCTCGCGTGCAAGAACGCGATTCTTATCGTCGAGTTCGCTCGCGATCTGGAGCGCCAGGGACGCGATCGCTTTACGGCTGCCCTCGAGGCTGCTCGGATCAGGCTGCGTCCCATTCTGATGACGTCCTTCGCGTTCATCGCCGGCGTGATTCCTCTCATAGTCGCGAGTGGAGCCGGCGCCGAAATGCGTCGCGTGATGGGAATCGCCGTGTTCTCCGGAATGCTCGGCGTGACATTCCTTGGGCTGTTGTTCACGCCGCTCTTTTACGTGCTCGTGCGCGGCTACATACACGGCCGTGCACAGGCTCCGGCGCCGGCGTCCGGCCAGCCGGCTGAAACCCCTGACGACATCAAACCTCTCCATCCATGGCGTCCCTCGCTCGTGGCGGGAGATGAGGGCAGTACCCATGCATAAATCTCTGACGGCGCTCAGCGCCGTATTGGTCGCTTGTTCCACGCCGGCGTATCGCGCTTCGGAAGTACCAGTTCCGGCGACGTACACTGTTCCCGCGGTCAGCCCGGTAGCGCCTGCCGTGCAGGCCGCGGTGGCAGCAACGGCCGATGATGCTGCGCCAACTTCGGCAGTTCATGTGAGCGACGCATTGCCGTCGGGCCCGTTCTGGAGCTCGCTCGGCGATACGACACTTACGTTGCTCGTACGTGAGGCACAGCGCGCCAATATGGATGTGCGGATCGCTGAATCCCGCCTGACAGCTGCTCGAGCCGCGCGCAGACTGGCGTCGCTGGATCTTGTGCCTACAGTCACCGGAACCGGCAGCACCTACCGCACGCAGCAGTCGATCGTGCAGACGCCGGGCGCACCCGGCCAACTGCCCGCGCAGAATCTCTGGGATGTCGGGTTCGACGCGTCGTGGGAGCTCGACATCTTCGGCCGGGTGAATCGCAACGTCAGAGGAGCGAGCGCACTGGCCGAAGCGTCGCAACATGGATTGGAGGACGTGCAGGTAAGTGTGGCGGCGGAGGTCGCGCGCACCTACTTCGATTTGCGCGGAGCGCAGCGCCAGCTCGCCGTCTCGCAGCGAAACGCCGCTACCCAGCAGAAGATCGTCAAGCTCACCGAGGACAGGCTCGCGGCCGGCCGCGGAACGGCGTTCGACACTGAGCGCGCGAAATCCGTACTCTATCTGACTCTCGCCGCGACACCCGGACTGGAATCGCAGATTGCCATCGATCGAAATCGCCTGGCGACGTTGCTCGGAAGAACTCCCGAAGCGTTGCCGGTTGCGCTGCTCGACTCCGGTCCCCTCCCCCGTTTGCCCGACACTCTCTACGTCGGCTCTCCGGGGCAGTTGGTTCGTCGTCGTCCGGACGTCCTGCGCGCCGAGCGTCAGCTTGCGGCGCAGGCACTCTTTGTCGGAGCGGCGCGCGCGGAGTATCTGCCGAGGGTGACGCTCGGAGCCAGCGTGGGTTATCTCGCCCCGACATCGAACAGCTTGTTCAAGCAGGACAATTCTAGACTACTGATTGGACCAGTCGTGAGTTTTCCGCTCCTCGATATCGGTCGCGTGCGGCAGCGTGTCGAGGTAGCCGCCTCCGGCCAGGAAGAAGCGCAGGCGAGTTACAACTCGACGGTTTTGCAGGCGCTCGAGGAGAGCGAGGGATCGCTGGTGACCTACGATCGCGCGCACGCGCGTCTCGGAATTCTGGAGAGCGCGGTACGATCGAGCGCGCGAGCGGCCGACCTCGCGCAGCAGCGATTCGAAGCCGGACTGACTGATTTTCTCCAGGTGTTGGACGCCGAGCGCACGCTGCTCGAGGCGGAGAACCAGCTGGTGCTGGGACGCACCGCGGCGGCGACCGCGCTGGTCGCGGTTTACAAAGCGGTAGGCGGTACCTGGCCGATCAGGTAGAAGACCGCCGCAGGTTCCAAAACCCCAACGCAGAGGCAAGCGGTGAACGCATACACTTTCCTCAAGTTTCTACACGTTTTGTCGGTGGTCTTCTGGATCGGCGGCGCTGCCGGTCTGGCGTTCGTGGGTTGGCGCGTCGCGAAAGAGCGAAATCGCGTCCTTCTGACTGCCCTCCTCGAGCAGGGGATGACCTACGGGCAGAGAGTGATTGCACCGTCCGCCGGGATCGTTCTTCTGAGTGGCCTGGCGCTGGTGGGTATCGGTCACATCGGGTTCGGGACCTTCTGGGTCTGGTTCGGCTACGGTGGTGTGCTCGCTCAATTTGTGGTCGGCGGATTCCTGATCCAGAAGCGGGCCGGTGAGTTGAAGCAGCTGGCTGCGACCCCGTCAGGAGACGACGTCGCACTGGTCGCAGCCGCGCGGCGACTCTGGAACACACAGATCGTCTATTTGATTCTTTTCGCGATCGTAATCGCGGCGATGGTAATCAAGCCGACGCTCTGACCCGATCGACGACTATCGGCCGGCGGAGCCAACACCTCGCGTCATCCGTCCACCGCCCGATAGATTGGCTGGAGCGTAATGCCGGCGACTCCATTCCACTTCGGCCCTGGCCTTTTCATCAAGGCGGTTGCTCCGCGCCATTTTTCGGTCGCGGCCTATTCCGTCGT
>JBKOVX010000152.1:0-7617 GCA_046724115.1 Gemmatimonadota bacterium
TGCTTCGAGTGAGCCTGCTCTCATGGCCCCACCGATTGAACCGGCGCCTCTGGATCCGCCGATGATGGAGCCGGTGCCAACGGATTCGCCAACGATGGAGCCCGTGCTAGCGGATGCGCCGACGGAAGGGTTTGACTCTCCAGCCGTTACTGAGCAAATCGATCCGCCAACCGAGACCATTAGGCTGATCGAAGAGCCCGGGTAAGAACCCGATCTAACGCGTTGGCGAACGCCTGCTTCTCGCGAGCGCCATACGGCGCGTGGCCGCCGGTCTCAACCCCGGTACTGCGCAGGCTGTCCATGAAATTGCGGACCGACAACCGCTCTCCGATGACCTCCGGTGTGTATTCCTCTCCACGTGGATCGATGACGATCACTCCTTTCGGAACGAGGATCGCCGCGAGCGGAATGTCGGCTGTTACCGCAACGTCACCCTTAACGGCGTGGTCGGCAATGTACTGGTCAGCGACATCCGCGCCGCCTTCGACTCGTACCGCAGACAGGAATCGATATCCGAGCGGCAAGGTGAGACGCTGGTTCGCAACCAGCACCGTCTCCAGTGCAAGGCGCTCGGAGGCACGAAAACACACATCCTTCACGTCCCGCGGTGCCGCGTCGGCATCGAGCCATAGTTTCATCTCATGAACGTTGACGCAATCGTGCACCGACGTCTACGCTCTCGCATTCGTGGCCGATCGTCCGAAATGTTTGCCCTGTCGTCCTGACCAGCCGTTCCCGTAAATCGCGACACGAGTTGGCTGCTAGTTTTATCTCATGACGCCCGACACCAAAGTCTCCAGCGGTCTCGAAGACGTCGTCGCCGCGACGACACGCCTCAGTCACGTCGATGGCGAAGCGGGCGAGTTGATCATCGCCGGATTCCCCGTCGGTGAGCTCGCCGCGCACGCGACGTTCGAGCAGACGACGTGGCTTCTCTGGCACGGCGACCTGCCGACGCCGGCGGAGCTTGCTTCCTTCCGCTCCGATCTCGCCGCGCATCGCACGCTTCCTCCCGCAACGCTCGCGCTCCTTCGCGAGTGTGCCCGCGTCCGACTCGACTACATGGACGCCCTCCGCGTGGGACTCGACACCGTTTCGCTCGTGTCGAGTGAAGCGGTCGCCATCGTCGCCATCGCGCCCACGATCGTTGCCGCATTCGCCCGACTCAGCGCCGGCAAAGAGCCGATCGAGCCGCGCGCCGATCTCGACCACGCGGCCAACTATCTCTACATGCTGAGCGATGAGGTGCCCGACGCGGAACGCGTGCGTGGCCTCGAGACCTACCTCAATACTGTCATCGATCACGGACTCAACGCATCCACCTTCACCTGTCGCGTGATCACATCGACTGGATCAGATCTGGTATCTGCAGTCGTCGGCGCGATCGGTGCGCTCAAGGGGCCGCTGCACGGTGGCGCGCCTGGCCCCGCGCTCCAAACTGTCTTCGAGATCGGCGACGCATCGCGCGCCGAGCAGGTGCTGCGAGGGAAGATCGAGGCGGGCGAGCGGCTGATGGGATTTGGACACCGCGTCTACAAGGTGCGCGATCCGCGCGCCGACGTCCTCGCCGCGGCCGCCGAGCGCCTGTTCACCCGAGCCGGCGACATGCGACTCTACAAGCTGGCGCGCGCGGTCGAGACGACGGCGATCAGGTTGCTCGAGGAATACAAGCCTGGCCGGCGTCTTCAGACAAACGTCGAGTTCTACACCGCGCTGTTGCTCCACGGGCTTGGACTCGACGTGCCGCTCTTCACTCCGACTTTTGCGATCAGTCGAGTGAGCGGCTGGATCGCGCATGCCTTCGAGCAGCGGGCGGCGAACCGGCTGATTCGCCCGAAGTCGCAGTACATCGGTCCCCGCGATCGTCGGTGGAATGAGAGCGACCGGTAATCTTTATCTGAGATTGGTTATTCCCGCTTCCCGCTTCCCTCGCCCCTCGTCCCTCTCTACCGCCGTTTCCCCTGTTTCTTGAGCAGCTCCCTCATCCGCGCGATCTCCTTCTCCGACAGCTTCTTCTGCTCCATGAGGTGAGCGAGAAGCTTGATCGGTGATCCCCCATAGATCTTGTTCAACACGCGGCCCAGCGCCGACGCGCCAGCTTTCTCGGCGTCGATGACGGGAAAGTAGACGTGGGTCTTCCCTTCTCCGCGTCGATGCGAGACGTATCCCTTCAGCTCGAGCATCCGAATCATGCTCGAGATGCTGGTGTAGGCGAGATCGGGATCGACGCGATCGCGCACCTCGGTGGCCGTCGCCTCGCCACGCTCCCAGAGAACACTCATGATGTCCAGCTCTCGCTGGGTGAGATGCAGATCGGCCATTACTTAATTGTAGTGGTTGTCGCCGATGCGATCGTGCTCGACGAATTGCAGTGCGGTCCGAGGATCGGGTGGGGCATCCACGCCACCAGGAAGAGAAGACCAACCGCCAGGGCCGGTAGCATGAATCGCTGAACGCGGCGGAGCGGAACCGGTGCGACGAGAGCGGTCAGTCTCCGCTCGAGCGAGCCCATTCCGCCCAGGAACGCCGGCTGGAGCCGCGGGCCCCGGCTTGCCGCCTGAGCAACGGTGAGGAGCAACTCTCCGTACGCCGGCGCGTCGCCGAGCGCCGCCACAACGCGATTGTCACAGTCCAACTCGACAGCCAGACAGAGCCGCCGGATCTGCCACCACATCGCGAGATTCCACGGCATCAGCAATATCGGCAGCGACGCGAAGAAGAGAACATGCGCATCGTGCGCTCGGCGATGTTCCTCCTCGTGACGCACCACGTACTTTCGCTGCATTCCCGGAAGCGCAAGCACCCAACGCGGGACGAGCACCCGCGAGCGAAGGAGTCCGACCGTGGCCGGGCCGAGCCGGTCGGTGACGACTACCGGAACACCGTCGACGATTGCTGGTTTTCGCCGATTGCCCTCCTCACGGCGCGATAGGGCGACGAGAAGCATTACACGCAGCGCATTCACCAGACCCCAGACCAGCAGCACCGCCGAGATTGTCAACCACACGCGATTGATGCTGGTGTCGTAGGATTCCGTGCGCGCCCACCATGCGCGATCGAAAGGAGTGAGCGTTGAGATGCCGAGCGCCTCGCTCACGGGCTGCTGCGCGGACATTTGCGCCGACGTGTCGGTGACGATCCACGCGTGGTGCCCGCGGTAGAAACCGGGGATCGCCATCGAGAGTGGGATCGTCGCGCACCATATCCACCGGCGCGCCATCGCAGCCGGCAGCACCCGCTCGATGAGCAGGCCAGTCACACAGAGGAGTGCGCCGACGGCGTTGACGTAGAGAACGCAGAGCATGGTTGGTAGTACGGGTTGGGGGTGGTGTGGGTTTCCGAGGGGGGAAGAGGGAAGGGGGAAGGGGGAGGGGACGCGGGGAACTGGGACTCGGACGCCGGGCGCAAGATTGGAGGCGACGAAGGGAGATCGATTCGAGCCAGCATCCCTCTTCCCCCTTCCGCCGTCCCTCTTCCCCCGGCCCCCCTCCCGCTTCCCGGAAACCAACCCCCGCCCCGTCCGTACTGAATAACTGAAAATCTAGTTATTCCCCACCGCCTTTGGACCTCGCTATGACCCGAAACACCAGCGCCCGAATCGCCGGTTTCACTTTCCTTTTCTACATCGCCGTCGCGTTCCCGGCGATGGTGCTCGAGAGCAGGGCGACGAGCGGCGAGGGAATGCCGGCCAAGCTCGCCAACATCGCCCAGCACACGACCGAAATGCGCGTGACGATGCTGCTCAACTTGCTCAGCGTCTTCTCGGCGCTCGTGCTTGCGGTCACACTCTACGGGATCACGCGCGACGAGGACAACGAGCTCGCCATGTTCGGCCTCGTCTGTCGCGTTGGTGAAGGCTTGCTCGGCGGGGCGCCGCTCACGACGCCCGGACTCCTCTGGCTGGCGACGGCGACCGGACCGATCGCGCCCGATTCCGCGTCGGCGAATGCGATCGGCGCGCTCCTGTTGAAGGTCGGCACCTGGCAGGTCAACGGCAGCGCGACCCTGTTTGCCGCCGGCAGCACCGTCTTCGCCTACCTGCTGTTGCGCGGGCGGATGATTCCCGCGACGTTGGCGTGGCTCGGCGTCATCGGCTCGGCGGTTGTCCTCATCGGTCTACCGTTGGAGCTCGTCGGAGTGCTGGGCGCTCCGATCAATCAGTTAATGTGGATACCAGTCGCGGTGTTCGAGATCACGCTCGCCGTGTGGCTGCTCGTCAAGGGCGTGGCGCCACTCAGGAGTCGATCAGCTTGAGGACATCTTGATGGCGAGCGTCTCCGAAACGCCGGCGCTTCATACCGACGTCGTCCTCCAGGTTCCAGCAGATGATGCGGCGACCTTGCCGGTTCGCGAACGCATTCTGGCTCTCGACGTCGTCCGTGGCGTGGCAGTTGGCGGAATTCTCCTCGCCAACATCCTGGTGTTCTTTGGACTGGTCTTCCTGCCGCCTGATCGCGCCGCTGCACTCTCGCACACCGCCGCCGACCACGCCGTCCTGTTTCTCGAGCGAGTGCTCGTCGACGGGAAATTCTATTCGACCTTCTCGCTGCTGTTCGGCATCGGATTCGGCGTCCAGCTAAGCCGCGGTGGCGCCGCGGCGTTGCCAAGGTTCAGGCGACGGCTTCGCATCCTGCTCGGAATCGGCGCCATTCACGCCTTCTTCATCTGGGCCGGCGACATTCTCATGCTCTATGCGCTGCTCGGATTTACGATGCCCTGGTTCGCGCGGAAATCGAATCGCGACCTGTTGCGCTGGACCGTGATTTTGCTCGCTGTGCCGACGGCGCTGTACCTCGTCGCCCTCGCCGTCTGGATGATTCTCGGCGGCGGAGCCGCTCAACAGCCGGGCGGCCCGCCAGCAAATGTGCTGCGATTGTTCGCGGCGATAGGCACGGGTGGCATCAAGGACGCGTTCATAGGCAACCTGGTTTTTCTCGCCGGCCGCTGGGCAGATCTGTTCGCCACGGTTCGTTTTCCGAAAGTGCTCGGCATGTTCGTGCTCGGCCTCTGGACGGTGCGCACGGGCATCGCGCTATCGCCGTCCAATCACCGAGCAACATTGGTGCGGTGGAGCGCGCTCGGCTGGAGCATCGGCCTGCCCGCCAACCTCATCGCCGCGTGGGCATTAGATCATTGGCCGTATCTGCCGCCTTCAGTCGGCGGCCTCCTCGGCGTCGTCATGCAGGCCATTGGCGTTCCCATGCTCGCCATCGGCTACGCCGCCACCGTAGCCTTGCTCGTCGTCGATGGCCGCCGGTTCATCACGGTCTTTGGGCCAGTCGGTCGCATGGCGCTGACGAATTATCTGATGCACTCGATCATCTGCGTCACGTTGTCGTACGGATTCGGATTCGGTCTCTGGTGGCGAACCGGCGCCGCGAAGGCGATGGCCATCGCCGCCGCGATCATCGTCGTCCAGATCCCGCTCAGTGCGCTCTGGCTCTCGCGCTACCGCTATGGTCCCGTCGAATGGATCTGGCGCAGACTCACCTACGCCCGGCCAGTCTGAGCATCCGCGGCCGCGAGCGACTATGATGGTAGCATGCTTCCCTTCACATTCGCCGCACTGGTCTTAGCGGGTTTCGTCCTGCTTTATCGGCGCACCCAGCAGGCCGAGACGCATCCGCCAGCTGCGTTGACCGAAGACCAGATCAAGCAGCAGTGGCGGCGTCTGGGGTTCTTCTGCGAGCTGGACGATCAGAAAAGAGTCTGGACGCTGACTGGATCTCGTGCTGGGCTACTCTACTTCCCTGACCTTCTCCTCGGCTACGTGAATGATCCCCAAAACGCAGCCGACGGATCGCTCAAGCATTACGGCCCCTACGGATCTCTCGAGATAATGACATACGCCGACGCCGGAATCGACGGCAACGCGATTCGTGGTTCTTTGGACGACCTCACTCGGCTCGCCGAGATCGTGGAAGCGAGGCTCGCCACCGCCGAACCGGGCTCGCCGATTCAGATCCGCGAGGATTTCGCCCCCAACAGTCCGTACTCACTCCTGCTCGACGTTCGAGCCGATGGGTTCGACCCTGCATCGGCGGATCGTGAGCGCCTCGGAGCCGCTACCGAAAGGAAACCTGAAGCTGAGAAACGCTCTTAGCGTCTCGGCGGCCACCATTTTTTTGGCGGCGCCGTTCGCCGCGCGCGCGGCGCCCTGCGACAGTCTCGCGAAACTGAATCTGCCGAACACGACGATCGCGAAAGCGGAGATCGTTGCGCCCGGCGGATTTCGTCTGCCACGCGCTGGACGGCGTTCGGCAGAATTCTTCAAGGCCTTCGATCGCCTCCCCGCATTTTGTCGGGTGCAGGCGACGATCGCTCCTTCGCGCGACTCGCACATCGAAGTCGAGGTCTGGCTTCCTCAATCGACGTGGAATGGCCAGCTCCTTGGCGTCGGCAACGGCGGGTTCGGCGGATCGATCGCCTACTATCGCCTCGGAGAAGCGGTCCAGACCGGCTACGCCGGCGCGTCGACGGATACAGGACACCGGGGCGGAGCGCGCGATTCTCAATGGTCGATCGGTCATCCGGAAAAGCAGATCGATTTCGATTATCGCGCGACTCATGAAATGACTATGCTCGCGAAAGCGATGATCAAGGAATTCTACGGTAGGACGCCAGGTCGCTCGTATTTCAACAGCTGCTCCAACGGCGGACGACAGGGATTGATGGAAGCGCAGCGCTTCCCCGACGACTACGATGGAATCGTGGCTGGGGCGCCGGCGTTGCATTTCGGCTTCAACACCTTCGTGACGGCCCGACTCGACGCGTTTCGCGATCGCGGCGGAAAGCTGGTGATTTATCACGGCAGCGCCGACGCCCCCGAGGCTGTGCTCGATTATTACCGCCAGCTTGTGTCCCGATTCGGTCAAGAAAGTGTCGACGAATTCGTTCGCCTCTACATCGTGCCCGGTATGGGTCACTGCGGAAGCGGCGAGGTGCCGAACGATTTCGGTCAGTGGGTGAGACCCGGCGCTGATGCACAACACAGCATGTTGAGCGCACTCGAGAGCTGGGTGCAGCTCGGCGTTGCGCCGACGAGCATCATCGCCACCCAGTTCAAGAGGGATGGCGATGCCGCATCGGGGGTTCTCAGAACGCGCCCGCTCTGTCCGTATCCGGAAGAGGCCGGCTGGACAGGAAAAGGAAGTCGCGACGACGCGTCGAATTACGCCTGCATCGTACGTCGTAGGTAGAGAGCACTTACGGAGAAATAGACCTTGTCAAAGCTTCGCTTCAGAATCGCAATGTCGCTTGATGGCTTCGTCGCCGGCCCGAATCAGAGCGTAGACAATCCACTCGGCATTGGGGGCATGCGGCTCCATGAGTGGGTCTTCCCCCTCAAGGTGTGGCGCGAAATGCAGGGGATGGAGGGCGGCGAAGTCGACGCCAGCAATGCGGTTGTCGAGGAAGCATTCACCAACCTCGGCGCGACGATCATGGGTCGCAACATGTTCGGCGGGCACCCCGGGCCCTGGGACAAGAACAACCCGTGGCGGGGTTGGTGGGGCGAGAATCCGCCCTATCACCATCCCGTATTTGTCCTCACTCACCACCCTCGCGAGACGCTGAAACTGGAAGGCGGAAATTCTTTCACCTTCGTCACCGACGGCA
>JBKOVX010000161.1:0-6149 GCA_046724115.1 Gemmatimonadota bacterium
GCACCTGCCGAGGACCTCCCTCAGACTGACCAGCGCAGGAATCCCGAGCGAAAAGAGCTTACTGGACGCAAACCCCGCGCGGATCCGGTTTCGGTTTGTCGACCACGACGCGGTGATCGAGATTGCCGACGCGTAGCGCGACGTCGTGCACCAGCTGCGCGACTTTGCGCATGTGCTCGTAGTCGATGTACTGCGACTCGTCGGTCAGCTGGTGGTAGTCCATGTGCAGGCCCGTGGTGAAGAACGTGATCGGGATGCCATAGCGGGCGTAGTTGTAGTGATCGCTGCGACAGTAGATCCGCTCGGGATGGCCGTTGGCGTCGAACGCGTAGTCGAAGCCGAGTGGCGTCGGCTCCGTTTTGTTGACCGCCTCGACGATGTCGCCCAGCTCCGTCGAAAGCCTTCGCGATCCAACCAACTGCAAGTACGTTGGTCCACCACCGACAAAATCGAACGCGCCGCCGCGGCCGATCATGTCCATGTTCAGCTGCGCAACTATTGAGTCCCGAGGGACCGTCGGATTGTCGGTGAAGTAGCGGGAGCCGAGCAGTCCGGCCTCTTCACCGGTATGCCAGACGAATATCAGCGAGCGACGCGGCTTCGTTCCCGATCTTGCGAATGCCTCGGCGATCTCGAGCGCGCCGATCGAACCCGAGCCATCGTCATCCGCTCCGTTATAGATCGAATCGCGATGCGCTGGTCGAATGCGGTGGAGGCTGTCGACGTTTATGTGGATCGACGCCCGCTCAGCGGGAGTCAGTCCGCCGCCCGGAGTGCCCGGCGTAGCGTGCGTCCGGGCCTCGACGATCCTGTTCGCGGCGATGTTGTAGGCGCGTAGAGAATCAGCATCGAGGGGTCCCGCGTACCGAATCCCAAGGTGATCGTTGTGCGCCCCGATCGCGACGTACTCACCGCGAAGTACGGGGTCACGCCCCGGAATTATGCCGATGACGTTTCGCGCCGGAGCGGTTGCCCTCGTGAACCCGATCGAGGAAAAGCGAATCCATTTACCCGAAGTCCCGCTGCGGAGGGTCAACGGGTCCGCGCCCAGCAACCGCGCCGCTGCCGCGGGCGAGACAACGAAGTTGACGCGCGCCGGAGTCGTGTCAGTCGACATCGTCACGCCGTAAGGCCTGATCGTGCGCGGATCGCCTACGGTCACGATCGCTCGCGCTCCCGCGTAGCGCGCGAGAAGTTGCCCCGGATTCCGCTGCAGCGGAGTGCGAATCGCAAGGAGGACCGCCTTCCCTGCCGCCTGGTCGGGGGCGATCAGCGTCGTCGTGTCGGAGAGATCGCCGCCATAAACGACTTGCAGGCTGTCCACCAGTATCGCGCGACCCGATGCGGGGAAATTCGTCATGAAGTCGACTGCCAGCGCGAGCGGCGCTCCGTCGACGAAGATCTGCGCGCTGCGCACCGGAGCCACTCGAAAAGCCGGCACGTCCTGGAAGTAGGCCCCGCCCGTTCCGCCCGGCTGCACTCCCATTCTGGCCAGCTCGTTGGCGATGTACTGCGTTCCCTTGAGATTGCCCTCTGTCCCGAACTGACGGCCCATCATCGAATCGTCGGCGAAGATATAGAGTCGCGTTCGCAGGTCTTCCGCGGTGATGGCCGGCGAGGTTCCTCCGCTTTGGCCGGTTTGCATTGCTGTCGCGCAGGCGAGTCCAAACGCTCCCACGACAGGTGAAAGTCTCGGCACGATTCTCACGTTTCTACCTCTGGAAATGGCTCCGGTAGGCGGCACCGTAGCCGTTGTTCGTCGACCCTGACAGGCTGGATTCCTTCAGCAAAATTGGCGCGATCGAGGTCCCCGCCGACAGGAGTACGCACTTGAAATCCTGGTCGCTGAAGCCTCTCGGGCGAGATTCCGCGTGTAACTTTCAGCGGAGATTGATTCCGTGAAGACAACACCCGATACGACCAGCACCGATACCGCCGTCGTCTTGCTCAGTGGCGGCCTGGATTCGACCACCGTTCTAGCGATCGCGAAGATGGAAGGCTTTGCCATCCACGCCCTCAGCTTCCGCTATGGGCAGCGGCATTCAGTCGAGATCGAGGCTGCCGCGAGAATTGCCAGGCGCGCTGGCGTGGCCGAGCATCACATCGTCGAAATCGATCTCACCGCGTTCGGTGGTT
The DNA here is from genome assembly GCA_046724115.1 of Gemmatimonadota bacterium. Taxonomy (GTDB): domain Bacteria; phylum Gemmatimonadota; class Gemmatimonadetes; order Gemmatimonadales; family Gemmatimonadaceae; genus UBA4720. The sequence goes on from JBKOVX010000161.1 coordinate 2,137, forward strand.
CGGCGCTCACGGACGACATTCCCGTTCCCAAGGATCGGGATCTCGGTCCATCGTCGGCGTACGCCAAAGAGATTCCCGTTACGTACGTGCCGGCCCGCAACACAATTTTCCTGTCGTATGCGGTCGCGCTGGCGGAAGTGATTGGTGCGTCCAACATCTTCATCGGCGTCAACGCTCTGGATTACAGCGGTTATCCGGATTGTCGGCCCGAGTACATCCAGGCGTTCGAGAAAATGGCGAATCTGGCGACGCGCGCGGGCGTGGAGGGGAAAACGCGCCTGTCGATTCGCGCCCCGCTCATCTCCCTTTCCAAGGCGGCCATAATCGTCCTCGGGACAACGCTCGGCGTCGATTATTCGGAGACGACCAGCTGCTACGATCCTTCCCCCGTTGGAGACGCGTGCGGCCGCTGCGATGCGTGTCAGCTTCGCCTGAAAGGATTCAGCGAGGCGGGGCTCGAGGATCCAATCGCCTACGCTACGACGCGGAGCGCGGCGCCGTGACCTACACGGTCAAGGAGATCTTCTACACGCTGCAGGGCGAAGGGGCGCAGACTGGGCGCGCCGCCGTGTTCTGTCGATTCAGCGGCTGCAATCTTTGGACGGGCCGGGAAGAAGACCGCTCGCGCGCCGTCTGTCAGTTCTGCGACACCGATTTCGTCGGCACCGGACCGGATGGTGGGAAGTTCAAGAGCGCGAAAGAGGTTGCTGATGCGATCGATCGGTGTTGGGGTGGTGGCCACCTCGCATCCGCGTCGAATGGGGAAAACGCGTCAGGTGGCGGGACCAGGAAATACGTCGTCTGCACCGGCGGCGAGCCGCTCCTTCAGCTGGACGAGAAACTGATCGACGAACTGCACGCCCGCGGATTCGAGGTCGCGGTAGAAACCAACGGTACTCGTGCGGCACCATCTTCACTCGATTGGATCTGCGTCAGTCCGAAGGCCGGCGCGCCCCTCGTGCAAACGACCGGCAGCGAGCTAAAGCTCGTCTATCCGCAGGAGTTTGCGTCGCCCGAGAAATTCGAGCAGCTCGATTTCAGGCACTTCTTTCTCCAGCCAATGGACGGCCCGGAAATCACGCGCAACACCGAGCTGGCGATCGACTATTGCCTGCGCCACCCTCGCTGGCGCTTGAGCATTCAGACGCACAAGCTCGTCGGCCTGAGGTAGGGGCGAGGGGCGAGGGGCGAGGGGGCTAGGGGCGAGGGACGAGGAGCGAGGGACGTGCGAAGAGGGGAGACCCTGAGTAGACGGCGCGCGTAGCTCGCTCGCGGCCCCCGGCCGTTCCGCCCACCGCTCCCAGCCGGTACTCGTAAGTTGCTTTTGCCTGACTAGGGTCGTAACGCAGGCCCGAGCGCACTCCTCGTCTGCTCCCGCGGCGTCCTCGCTTTCACTTCGCTGTCGAACGCGTCGAGATACTTGATCCCCGCACCGGTGTTGAACAACACTACTCGCTCATCCGGCTTGATCTTCCCGCGATCGAGCAGCTTCCGCAGCGCCGGCACGGACGCCCCGCCTTCAGGCGCCGCGAAGATTCCTTCCCTGCGCGCCAGCTCGCGCGCCCCCGCGATCAGTTCCTCATCGCTAACGGCGATCGCCAGGCCATCCGATTCGCTAATTGCATCGAGAATGAGAAAATCGCCGATCGCCTTTGGCACCCGCAGCCCCGATGCAATCGTTGCCGCGTCGGAAACCTCTTCAGCGAAGCGCTCGCCTTTGTCGAACGCGCGCGCAATCGGCGCGCACCCTGCCGCCTGCACCGAGATCATCCGCGGACGCTTGTCGCTGATCCATCCCAATGCCTCCATCTCATCGAACGCCTTCCACATCCCCACGAGGCCGGTGCCGCCGCCGGTTGGATAAATGATTACGTCGGGCAGCGTCCATGCTGACTGCTCGGCCAGCTCGTAGCCGAGCGTCTTCTTCCCCTCGACGCGATACGGCTCCTTTAGCGTCGAGACGTCGAACCAGCCTTCCTCATCTTTGCGGCGGGCGACTTCAGCACCGCAGTCGGTGATCAGGCCGTCGACGAGCGTCACGTGTGCGCCGGTGACTTCGCACTCGATGATGTTGGCGCGCGGCGTGTCGCGCGGCATGAAGAGGTACGCCTCGAGACCGGCGCGCGCGCAATAAGCGGCCAGCGCCGCCGCCGCGTTGCCTGCCGATGGCGCGGCGAGTTTCTTGATGCCCAGCTCCTTCGCCATCGAGACGGCGACGGACATGCCGCGAGCTTTGAAGCTCTGGGTGGGATTCTGGGACTCGTCTTTTACGTACAGCTCGGTCATGCCGAGCGCGGCACCGAGGTTCTTAACGCAGTGCAGCGGCGTCCAGCCTTCGCCCAGCGAGACGATGTTGTCTTCGCGCCTGACCGGCAGGAGCTCGCGGTACCGCCAGAGATCCGACCTTCTCGTGTAGAGAACCTGGCGGGTCAGGATTTTCCCTATGCGCTGCAGATCGTAGCGGACGAGTAAAGGCTTGCCGCACTCGGTGCAGACGTTGTGAACACGTCTTGCCTCGTATTCGCGGTGGCAGAAGGAGCATTCGAGGTTTTTGACGTGCATTTAAGTGATTTCTTGCCGATGTCGGCGAGGGTTGGTGGATACTACCGTCGGGCGAGCTATAACTTTACGAAAGATAAATGACGTTCACGACTGAGCACTTCTTACATGCCGCGCGTCTCGCCGCGGCACTGTTGATCGCAACTCTGATTCCGCTCCTGATCGATCGCCGGTCCCGACGGCCGCACCCGCCGGCCCGGTAGTGTACGTCGGTCACGTCGGTAGCGCGCTGGCGGCGAAGCGGGTGCGCGCGAGCGTCGGCTTGCTGCCACTGCTCATCGCCACCTATTCTCCAGACTGGGTCGATACCGGGATGTGTGTTGTCGGCGCGTACGATCCGCGCTCGATGCTGACGCACTCCGTGCCAGCGGTGCTGTTTCTCGCCGTCGGCGGATTCACCTGGTATGCGCTGGTGACGCGCGATTGGGCCGGTGCTCTCATCATCGCCGCGGTCGTCGTCTCGCACATGTTCCTCGACTGGATCACCGGGACCAAACCGACATGGCCGGGCGGACCAATGATCGGCCTCCAGTTGTACGACCACCCTATCGCCGATTTCGTCACCGAAACACTAGTGATTCTGATCGGGGCGCTCCTCTACGCGCGCACGCTACCGCCCCGCCGGCGGTCGTGGGTCGATGTCTCCATCATGTTGGCCGCTTTGATCGTCTTGCAGCTCACGATCGATGTTGCGCACCTCTTCGTGGGGTATCTGCCAAAGTGCTGACGCGGGACCTGCGCGACGTCGCTCGCCGCGTGATGATCGAGAACGGATTCAATCCGGACGAGGACCCCGGTGAGCGCGAAGAGGTCAGGAATCTCGCGCAAATGCCCGACACCGGTGCCCCGCTCAGAGATATGCGCGATCTCCTCTGGTCGTCGATCGACAACGATGACACGCGGGACCTCGACCAGGTGGAGTTCGCCGAGGAGATGGGCGACGGAGGGTGGCGACTCTACATCGGCGTCGCGGATGTCGATGTGGACGCGCCGAAGGGATCGGCGATCGATGCGCACGCCGCCGCGCAGACGACGACGGTGTATACCGGCGCTGTGATTTTCCCGATGATTCCAATCGAGCTGTCCACCGGCGCGACATCTCTTTTTCAGGGAGCGGATCGCAAATGCGTGGTGGTGGAGATGGTCATAGGCACTGAGGGTATGGTCAAATCCGCGGACATCTATCGCGCCAGGGTGACCAACAGGGGGCAGCTTACTTATTCGGGAGTTGGCGGGTGGCTGGACGACGGCGCACAGATTCCCGCCACGGTTGCTACGACGCCAAATCTCGAATCGCAGCTGCGGCTTCAGGCGAAGATCGCGCAGACGTTACGCAAGACGCGCCTCGATAACGGGGCCCTGGAGATCGAGACCGTCGAAGCAAGGGCAGTGACTAACAACGGCGAAGTCACCGGCATCGAGAAAGCGAGGAAGAACTCGGCGACGGACTTGAT
>JBKOVX010000427.1:0-5247 GCA_046724115.1 Gemmatimonadota bacterium
AGCGGGAAGCGTGCGAATCGACGCGCTTCCCGCTTCCCGCTTGCCGCTTCCCGCGCAGCTACGCTTCCTTCTTCCGCCGCACGTTGCTGATCTCGAGCAGGGGTGGCGTCCCCTTGGTGACCGCCGACTCGGTGATCTTCACCTCCACCACGTCCTCGCGGCTCGGGAGGTCGAACATCACGTCGGTGAGCAGCTCCTCGAGGATCGCCCGCAGGCCGCGAGCGCCGGTGCCGCGCTTGAGCGCCTTCTGCGCCACCGCGCGGAGCGCCGCCTCGTCGAACGTGAGCTCCACTTCCTCGAGCTCGAACAGCTTGCGGTACTGCTTGGTGAGCGCGTTCTTCGGCTCCTTGAGGATGCGCACCAGCGCTTCTTCATCGAGCCCTTCGAGAGCTACCGTCACTGGTAGACGTCCCACCAGCTCCGGGATCAAGCCATAGCGGAGCAGATCGTCGGGCTCGACCTCGCTGAACATCTTCGTCTGCGCCAGCTTCTTGTCGCGGATCGCCGCGCCGTTGAAGCCGATCTGACGGCGTCCGGTGCGCGACTCGATAATCTTCTCGAGTCCATCGAACGCGCCACCGCAGATGAAGAGAATGTCTTTGGTGTTGAGCTGGATGTACTCCTGCTGCGGGTGCTTGCGTCCGCCCTGAGGGGGCACGGAAGCGACCGTTCCTTCGATGATCTTGAGCAGTGCCTGTTGCACGCCTTCGCCGGATACGTCGCGCGTGATGCTCGGATTCTCCGATTTGCGGGCGATCTTGTCGATCTCGTCGATGTAGACGATGCCACGCTCGCACTCGGCGACGTTGAAATCACCCGCCTGCAGCAGGCGAACGAGAATGTTCTCGACGTCTTCACCAACATAGCCCGCTTCTGTGAGCGTGGTCGCGTCGGCGATGGTGAACGGCACGTCGAGAATGCGGGCTAACGTGCGCGCCAGCAGCGTCTTACCGACGCCGGTGGGTCCGATGAGCAGAATGTTGGATTTGTCGAGCTCGACGTCGTCATCCTTGAGCGACGTGGAGTTGATGCGCTTGTAGTGGTTGTAAACGGAGACGGCCAGCGCCTTTTTCGCCTGCTCCTGGCCGATCACGTACTGGTCCAGGACGTCCTTGATCTCCTGCGGCGATGGTACCTGGGTTATCGCCTCAGCTACCTCGCGCTCCTCGTCCTCCGCCAGAATCTCATTGCAGAGCGCAATGCACTCGTTGCAGATGTAGACGGAGGGGCCCGAAATGAATTTCCGGACTGAGTCTTTCGATTTTCCGCAGAACGAGCAACGAAGGTGTTTCTCTTGGGACATTAATCGAAGGGAACGAGGGTGCGGCGACCAACTTGCGCCTGAACTAAAGATACCTAACAGCGGGCCCCGAAGCGGTCAAGCAACTAATCTCTGAGCAGGACTCGTGAAGAATTTCACAAGTAACAGCGGCCTACTGCTCAGGCCTGTTTGAGCGCCTCCTCCATCTCTCCGCGATAAGAAATGACGTTGTCGATGAGGCCATACTCTTTTGCCTCCGTTGCCGACATGAAACGATCCCTGTCGGTGTCGCGTTCGATTCGCTCCGTAGGCTGACCGGTGTGCTTGGCCATCAGCTTGTTCATCTCGGAACGCAGGTGGAGGATCTCCTTCGCCTGGATCTCGATGTCGGAAGCAGTGCCTCCCCCGCCGCCCTGGGACGGCTGGTGGATCATGATTCGCGAGTGGGGCAGGGCAGACCGCTTGCCCGGCCGGCCTGCCGCCAGCAGGAACGCTCCCATGCTCGCCGCCAGGCCCATGCAGTTGGTGTTTACGGGCGACTTGAGGAACTGCATCGTGTCGTAGATCGCGAGACCTGCCGAGACGCTCCCGCCCGGTGAGTTGATATAGATGTGTATGTCCCTTTCCGGATTATCCGATTCCAGAAACAGCAGCTGCGCGATCACGATGTTGGCGACGTCGTCGTTGATCGGCGTGCCAAGAAAAATGATTCGGTCCATGAGTAGCCGGGAGAAAACATCATAGGTGCGCTCTCCGCGGCTGGAGCGCTCGATGACGTACGGCGTGTAAATCGTCGGCATTGGTTCGTCTTCTTCCTCGCGCCTTCTAGGCATTAGTCGATACATCGTTACGGTCCAGCAGCCACTTGAAGACCTTTTCCTCAGTGATGCTGCGCTCCATTTCCTTCAACCGGCCGCTCTTCTCGAGCTGAGCGTAGATCTGGCCCGGATTGGCTCCGCGCTTTTCCGCCTGCTCGGCGATGCGGTCATCAAGGTCCTTTTCCGTCGCGGTAAGACCTTCCTTCTCCGCGATCGTTTCGATCACAAGGTCGCGACGAATCTGACGCTCGGCCATCGAGCGGAACTCGCCGGCAAATTGTTCGCGCTGATCTTCAGGAATCTGATAAGCTTCGGCATAGTTCTGCACGAATTGCTGGATCCAGCTTTTTGGAACGTCGAACGCATTGGCAGAGACGATCTGGTCGATCAACTGCTGGCGCACGTTGGCCTCGGCCTCCTGCTCGGCGTGCCGCTGGAGGTCAGTCCGCACCGCGGTCTTGAGCGCGTCGAGCGACTCGAAGTCGCCGACCTCGCGCGCGAGCGCATCATCCAGCGGCGGCGCTGCCTTCCGCTTCACCTCGTTCAACGTGATGCGGACCGTCTTCGTCTGACTTCTCTGCGCCTCGTCCGGGAAATCTTCCGGCCACTTCACCGGCCGCTCGACGGTCTCGCCCGGAGTGGCGGACATGATCAACTCTTCTATGCCCGGGATCGCCTGCCCGGCGCCGAGGACCAGCGGATAGCTCTTGCCCTCGCCGGCGTCGCTGTCTGCCGCGGCGGTCGCGATCTGGACGTTGACCATGTCTCCCGGCTGAGGTTTTTCGGTGACCGGTGTCCACGTCGCTTTCTCGTCCCGGACGTGCTCGAGCTGGTGTGTGACCTGTTCGTCGGTCACCGTTACCGCTGGCCGCTGGATGCGGAAGCCCTTCGTTCGGGCGAGCTCGATCGTCGGACGCACTTCCAGATGCAGCTCGAAGGTTAGCGGCTTACCCTCCTCGAACTTGAGATCGTGGACATGCGGCTGGGCCGCAACCTTGATGCTCTCCTTCTCCACGAATTCCTGATAAGCTTCGCGGACCAGCGACTCGAGCGCCTCCTGGCGGATTGCGTCGCCGAACTTCTTTCTCACCACGGTGGCCGGTGCCTTTCCGGGCCTGAATCCGGGAAGCCTCACCGTCGACGCGTAACGCCGAGCTGCTTTCTCCTCGGCATCCTTGACCGCCTCAGCGGGCACGGAAACCTGGATGTATCGCTCGACCCCCTCAGATGCGCGGGGCGTGAACTCGATTTTCATGCCAGCAATATAACAGAGTGACGAAGCCCCGCAGCGGCACTCCTATTGCCCTTCCTACAGGACAGAAAATCAATCAAAAAAATGAGAATTCTTGCGGAGGTGCGACGATGCAGCTCGATACACTCAAGGATCTTTACGTAGAGGAAATCAAAGACCTTTATAGCGCAGAGAGGCAGCTGATAAGGGCGCTGCCGAAGATGGCGAAGGCCGCGACCGACAAGCAGCTACAGGAGGCGTTCCGCACGCATCTCCAGCAAACCGCTGAACACGCGGCGCGGCTGGAGAAGATTTGCAAGGATCTGGGCGTCAGCCCCCGCGGCAAGAAATGCGTCGGCATGGAAGGCCTGATCGAAGAAGGCAGCGAATTGATCAAGGAGAATCCGGATCCCGGCGTCCTCGACGCAGGGCTGATATCCAAGGCGCAGCACGTCGAGCACTACGAGATGGCTGGTTATGGCGCGGTTCGTACATTCGCCAGGCAGCTCGGATTCGAGAGCCACGCAGAGCTGCTGCAGCAAACGCTCGATGAGGAGGGGCAGACTGACCAATTGCTGACCGAGCTCGCCGAGTCGCGCATCAACGCCGAAGCGGAAGTCTAGGTCTCAGTCGCAAAAAAAAATCCTGCCTCAGACAACGAGGCAGGATTTTTTTTATTCTCGATTTACAGTTACGGCGAGATCGATGTGATCACACGGTTAACCATTGTGATTGAGGATGACAGCGAGCTTTTCTTTTAGTTGTGGCGAGCTAAGACCCGCGCCGCCCCGATTTCATCGATGTTGCCGGCGGCTTTCCCGCGTGCACCGGGGGGTTTGGAACGTGTGGCTGCGGAACCTTGGTGTTGTCAGGCAGCGGCACACCGTGCGGCTTCTCGTCCTTCTTCTTCTTCGAGAAATCGGGAATCTGATTCTTTCTTTTCATTGGGCTCTCGTGTTCGAAGTTCGATCAGGTGCGAAAGGGGGGACTCGAACCCCCACGGATTGCTCCACTGGATCCTAAGTCCAGCGCGTCTACCAATTCCGCCACTTCCGCAATCGTTCCAAAAATAGCAGGGAAGACCAGCTCGCAGCAGGTTCGCACTTCGGACTTAGATCGCAGTTCGACTGGCAGTTGGTTCCCTGCTCGCAGTTTCCCTCCCCAAAGAAAAAACCCCTGCGGATTCTCCGCAGGGGTTTTCCACCGACGTCAGATCGACGCTATTTACCGACCTGCAGATTCACGATCCTCGGCGAGTGAGTCGGCTCCGCTAGGGAGTAGACGCTGAGACTGACATAATCGCCCGGCTTCAGCCGACTCAAAACCTGCTGCAGATCACTCGGCGTGTTGATCGCGCGACGCGGGGTCGGGAACAGCACCTCCGTGATGACGTCGTTGCGCGACAACTTCTCGTCGGCCGGTCCACCTGGAACGACGTCCGAGACCATGACGCCGCGCACCGGGGTCGAAACCCTGGCCTGCGCAGCGATCTCCGGACTTACCGGCGCCACGGAAATGCCGAGCGCCGGGTGCACCATTCCGCCGCCGCTCACCGGAGCCGGTGCGGAGTTGGTCGCGACTTCCTTTTCGGTCGGCGCTTCCATCAGCGTCACCCGGAAATTCTTGCGCTGACCATAGCGCATGGCCTCGATCTCGATCGTCTCACCAGGGTTGTGATTGCGGACGATCCTCTGAAGTGTGCTTACTCGATCCACGGGCTGTCCATCGGCCGTGATTATGACATCGCCCGGCTGGAGGCCAGCTCTCTTGGCCGGCGTGTCGTCGCTCGGGAAATTTCGAACGAGTACGCCGCGAATGTCCTTGACGCCCGCGACCGCCGCGTCCTCCGGGCTCACATCATCGATTCCGATGCCGAGCGCTGGAACACGAACGCGTCCGTTGGCAATGAGCTGATCCATCACTCTCTTGGCGAGGGT
>JBKOVX010000163.1:0-12041 GCA_046724115.1 Gemmatimonadota bacterium
GCGCGATCCCTGCGTAAAGTACCCGTCGGTTTTCAGCGGGTTCAACGGATGCTTCTGATTCAGGACGTCGCCAATGTCCATCAGCCGTTCTTTTTCGGCGGCTGGTACAACATAGAACGAACGGTCACCCTCTCGGTGATCGGATTCACCGCGTTGATCGTGATGCTACGCGTCTCGGGCAAGCGCACACTCTCCAAGCTCAACGTGTTCGATTTCGTGTTCGTCGTAGCGTGCGGATCCGTGTTCGCCGCCACGATAATCGAAAAAGATGTGACATTGGTCGAAGGAATCTTCGCCCTCGCGACGTTGATCGGAATGCAGGTGGCGCTGGCCGAAATCGCTGCCCGCTCGGAGCTCTTCGACAGAATCATCAACGGTCATCCCACGCTTCTCTTCTCGCACGGCAAGTTCATTCCCAGGGCGATGCGGAAGGAGCGGATCACCGAGGGCGAGGTACGCGCGGCGATACGCGAAATGGGTGTGACGCGCGTCGAGGACGTCGACGCCGTCGTATTGGAGAACGACGGCTCGCTGAGCGTATCGTGGGAATCGAAGCGACCGGGGGAAACGAGCCTCGTTGACGCCCGCGTTCCCGATGGCGAGCGCGCGAAGAAGCGATCGAGCTGACTGCCGCTCCCCACTCCGCGCTCCCTGGTTTAGCTTTTGCGATTAATAAGACTCCCCCAGACCGAATTCCCCGTGCAGACCCAGATCTCCAAAAACTCCGGTTATCGTACGTTCCTCGACTCCCGAGGGCGGCTCTGGGAGGTCTGGATGGTGCACCCCTCATCGATCGAGCGACGGAGGATGGAGCGTCGCTCGCCGGTCGAGAACGCGGTTTTTCTGATCGAGCAGCGCGTTCTCGGTGATCGACGCACTCAACCCGGAGCTCGCGGCGCCATCGCGTCCGAGTACAGTTCCGGTTGGCTTTGTTTCGCCAGGGACGGCGAGAAGCGGCGGCTGGCTCCGGTGCCTGTCAACTGGATGAGCGCCAACGATAGCCAGGTCGCGGAATGGTGTCGCATTGCGAAGCGAGTGATAAAATGCGGTCCGACCTGGGATCCGGCTGACGAGGACTCGCCTTAAGACACCTGTTGCGCCGACGCAACGGTCCCGGCCGGTGTTGCGTCCACAACACACCCTCTAAGGTACGCTGAGCCCCTCAAGGCGCTGACTACATATGGTCCCCGACTTGCCCCCGCTCCCAATCGGCGCGAGGCCGGTCTGCGCGCCACCGCGGAGGGTCGGGCGGCCCTCCCGCGGAGGGTGACCGAGGAGGCTCCGTGCTATGGCCGACTCTGCATTTGGGCTAGAGCGCAGCATCGATGCAACCACGTATTCGCCTGTCACCAGCGTAGATCGCGGAAACGGCGATCGTGCTCCGGTTCCCGCGGCGTCAATGGGCGGCCCGGACGCGATCCATGCCGAGATCGAATCCCTGGTGAGGCTGGGAACCCGCAAACAGGAAAACGGCGAGAGCTCCGAAGCGGAAGAATGCTTTGGGAAGGCGCTGGAGTTGGCGGACCGTGCCTTCGGACCCGACAACCAGGCGCTGATGCTTCTGCTAACGGATCTCACTCGACTCTATCTGAGGAACTCGTCGTTCGCCGCCGCTGAACCGCTGCTACTCCGCTTGTTGGACATGAAGCGGAGCAAAGGTGAGGACCATCCTGAGGTGGCGACAGTTTTGGCGAGCCTGGCAAACGTGCGAGAGTCGCTCGGGCGCCACGAGTCGGCCGAACAATTGTGGCGCCGGGTCCTGGAGATCCGTGAGCGGACGCTGGCCCCCAACCACTTCGCCATTGCTACCGCCCTCGAACATCTCGGTTGCGCTTGCGCGGCCCGCGGGAAGAATGACGAGGCGCTCGGGGTGTTCCAGCGCGCGCTCTCGATTCGCGAGCTGACGCTGGGCGCCGAGCATCCGAGCCTTCGCGTATCCCGCGAGCGAATCGCGGATCTGCAGCTGCAGGCTGAGGATTCCCTCGATGCAGGAGGCACGTCCCAAGCCACCATTGCTCCGGAGCGCTTTCGACTGGGATCTGGCGAAGCACCGACCTCGATGGCTCTTTCAGCGGCAACTGCTGACAGAATTCCCGCAACCCCGCCGCGAAAGGCCTCGGTCGTTATTCGCCGCGGACTTGCGGATTTAAACCCCGAAGACGCCTGGCCGCCGGCGCGCCCGCAGAGCACGAAGACCGCTGCCACATCGGTTCTCGCTGACATCGCACCCGTCTCGGCGAGTACCGAATCCGCAGGATATCGCGACGTTCTGGAGAGCCTACGCGAAGAGCTCGAGAAACCATACGAGCCTGCCGCTTTCACCGAGCGCGGCGGAGCGTTTCTCGCCTCCGTTCTCACCTTCCTCAACAAGAAGCAGGTAATAGCGGCACTTGTCATCGTGGTGCTTTCACTGCTCGCGATTGGAGTGGTCACTGACTCGCACGCCTTTGGTGAGAGCCAGGCTGCAGCGCTGGCCGCGACCACCACTAACCCGCCGACAAACACGCCACCGGCGGTGGTGACGAGCGCGGTCGCAACGACAAGCGACGCGTCAAACGCGCCGGCGACGAGTAGTAGCGGCTCCAAGTCGTCCCCCGCACACCCGCGACCGGTGGAAGATCGGCCCGTCGCCTCCAAGAAGGCTCCCGAAAAGAAGCCTGAATCGAAAATCTCAATTCCAACACTTTCGACGGCAGTGATGTCACGCCTCGGTGAGGTTGCCAGCAACGCTAGCGCGTCAGCCCGCACCGGCGATATCCAGCCTCCCGCGCCAGCGATCGTGAGCACTCGGCGCTCCTTCGAAGACACCGAGGCACCGAGCGCGCCACTACGTGCGCGTTTGATCGGCGATCTGCCGACGCCCCGCGTACCCGTTCAGGTTGCTGATGTCGAGGGCGAAGTTCGTGTTCGCTTCAACGTCGACACCGATGGCCGGCCGATAATGTCGACATTCTCCGTGGTGAACTCTCCCAACCCGCTACTCACGAACGCGGTCCGCAAAGTGATTCCAGGAATGCGTTTCGAACCCGCGCGCACCGGTGGCGCGGATTCGAGAGCGATCGTCGACGTGGTGCAGATTGGCTTCCAGTTCGCGAGGCATTAGTAAAGTCGAAAGCGATAATCTCCTGACAAACGACTTCGCGGGAGCGGCTGACCTTAGCCGCTCCCGCGACAAGGACATAACGAGGGGGCTGACGATCGCGCGTCAGTCTTTTTCGTTTCTGCGCCTTTTCTCTCGAGACGTGCTGACTATCGCGCGGTTGAAATCGCCTTGTCGGCGGTGAGAGATCCATCGGGCGCCCTCTTCGCCAGCACTGCAACCTGGTCGCCAGGCGCAATGGCGCGCGAGGCGGCCTTCAATTCGGTTACTGGCGTGTTGGGCGGAATCGTCACGTTCTGGGATCCGCCAGTGTACTGAACGACCATCTTGGACCCGTTGGTGCTGCTGACGCTGCCGTTCGACATGCGCGAGTGCGACGCAGCTCCATTCGTCATGCGCGACGTCGAGACGTTGCCGTTGGTCATTCTGCTGGAGCTGCTGCCGGGGTTCGGCGCCATCATCCGGCTTCCCTCACCGGTTCCGCGCAGTGCTTCGGGGAATATGTGGATCTCGGTAGCGCGCTCCGATCCATCAGACTGCTTCACCGTCGTGACGCCGATGAAAGTCCCTTCCTTCACGTTCGAAAGATCACTCGCAACCCGGGTGTAAAACCCGAACGGCTGCGTCATTGTCACGTTGACGGTGCCGGTGTCCACCTTGATCGCGAGCTGATTTCCCGAGACGCTTACAACACTCCCTCTGACGGTGACGGGGGATCCCCCAGTGGGCGACTGCACGGTTTGCGCAGTTGCACTGTCCTGGCTTGAATTCTCACCGCGATTGCACGCCGTTCCGGCGAGGAGCAACGGCAGACACAAACTCAGCCGCGTCGCGGCGACGGTTCTCTCAATTGTGGTCGACACTTTTGCCTCTGCGTGGACAAGTGAAGCTATATCAGCGGAGCTTGATATTCGCCGCACATCCTGTGCTCGCATCGAGGAATGCAGGCGATAATCACATCGCCAGTTTGTTGGCGGCGTTGAGCGCCGCAACCTTGTAGCACTCGGCCAGGGTGGGATAGTTGAAGACGGTGGAGAGGAAGTAGTCCAACCCGCCGTCGAGTCCGAAAACCGCTTGGCCGATATGCAGCAGCTCGGTGGCGCCCGTACCGATGATGTGCACCCCGAGCAGCCCTCTGTCCTCGCGGTGGAAAAGCATCTTGAGGAGGCCGCTATCATCGCCGAGTATCTGGCCGCGAGCGATCTCGCGGTAACGCGCAATTCCGATCTCGTATGGTACCTTGTTCTTCGTCAGCGTCTGCTCGGTCGAGCCGACCATTGAGATTTCCGGCACCGAGTAGATACCGATGGGAAAGTGGTTCGCCATCGGCGAAGCTGACACACCGAGCGCGTGGCAGGCGGCGAGGCGTCCCTGCTCGCTCGACGTCGCGGCCAGACTCGGATATCCGATGATGTCGCCGGCGGCGAAGATGTGGGCCACAGAGGTGCGGAACCGCTTGTCGACCGCGATGCGCCCGCGATCGTCGGCGGCAAGTCCAGCCTTCTCGAGGGCGAGCGCTTCGGTCGCGCCGGCGCGTCCGACCGAAAAGAGAGCCATATCAGAGACGATGCGCTTGCCAGACTCGAGCTCCAGCACGGCACGCTTCGGCGGGCCTTCGTTCACCGACACTCCTTCGACAGCTTCGCCAAAGCGGAAATTCACATTCCGCTTTCTCATCTGATGAATCAGCTCGTCCACGATCTCGGCGTCGATGAACTCGAGGGGCCTGTCGCGGCGGTCGATCACGGTAACTTCGATGCCGAGCGATGCGAACATCGATGCGTACTCGATGCCGATCACTCCGGCGCCGACGACTGCCAGGCTGCGCGGAAGTCGCTTGAGGGCGCCGATTTCGTCGCTGGTGATGATCGTCTCGCCGTTCGACTCGATGTTCGAAAGCGGCACCGCACGCGTTCCACTCGCGATGAGGAAGTTGGCGGCGGAGACTTCGCGCCAGCTCACCGTGTCGGTGACGCGTATTCGATGCGGGTCGACGAAGGCGGCCTCACCACACATAACGTCGACGCCGTTTCGCGACAGCTGGTTGGAGATGACAGCGCCCTCGCGCGCTACGACTTCATCCACACGGGAGAGCAGCTCCGCAACGGTCGGCCTCTGTACGACTCGCGTGCTGCCGCCGTCGGGACGTGCAGCGGCGGCGAAATGGAGCACCGCTTCCCGAAATGTCTTGCTCGGAATGGTGCCGGTGGCGAGACAGGTTCCACCCACTGTTGTTCGACGCTCGATCAGGGCAACGCGCTTGCCGAGTTTGGCCGCCTGGACGGCGCCGCGCTGGCCCGCCGGACCACTGCCAATGCAGATGAGATCGTAGTCGAAGGAGTCGCTCACTGACCGCCCAAGCTACAAGCGACGCGTCGAGTTGGCCACGCCGACTTCGAGGCCGGCTTCAAGCTTCCTTAAGGCTCGAACGCCTCCCACGCTTGCCGTACGCGTCCCATCAGACGAGCAAACCGCGGCTCTCCTCGAATGTTCGCGAGAAACGGCTCCTGCTGAGACAGCCACGGCAAGTTGATGAACCCGAAGTCGACGGCGCGCTCGATGAAGTCCATTGCGAGCTCAGGCTCATTCACCAGTGCAAAGCAATCGGCCGTCCACCAGGCGAAGATCTCATCCCACTTCGCCGCCGCGCGCAGCTCGGGCGTCATAATGCGCAGCAGCTCGTCGCGCTGACCGCGGAGCGCGCAGGCCAATGCGGGCGCCAACCTCGCCCATGCCATCGGAGATGCATCCCGCGCCACGGTCTCGAGTATCGCCACGCCCTCGTCCCGACGGCCGTTCGCCGCCAGCATCATCGCGTGCATCATCCCCGTCGTCGGGTTCGCTGCATCGACTTCGACCGCGCGTTGAGTCCACATTAGTGCCTCGGGATAGTTGCCGTCGAACATCGCGACCATCCCGCACATGATGAGGTTGACGGACGTCAACGGGTCTACGTGCTGTAGGCGATCCATGAGCGCGCGCGCGAGCGCCGGTCGTCCGGAAACGCCGTAGTAATAGCCGAGCCAGAGGAGGGCTTCAGGGTCGTTGGGATCGAGTAGCAACGCCTGCTTGTAGTCGCGGGCTGCTCCGCTCGGGTCGGCACGGGTGTGTCGAATCGCGCCACGGAGACCGTACCCCTTGGAGGACTCGGCGTCGAGCGCGAACACCTTTGCCGCGCAGGCTTCTGCCTTCGAGAGGTATTCGTCGTACTGCGACACTGGGACCATCCCGACGTTGACCTTCTGCCAGTAGATGAGTCCCTCGGCGACGAACAGCAGCTCGTTGTCGCCCACGATGTCGTGCGCGCGCCGGACGAGCTGGAGGGCGTGATCGAGCGATTGCACGCTCACGTTCCATATCTCCTGCCGCGCGAGAAGGTAGTACTCGTACGCGCGCTCATCCGCGATGGGGCGCTGGGCAAGCCGCCGATTCTCGTTAGGTGTGAGCCTGAGCCGCAACGCGTCGACGATTTGACGAGAGAGACGCTCCTGGATCTCGAAGACATCCTCCAGCGTGCCGTTGAACTTGTCGGCCCAGATCTGCGCGTCGACCCTGGCATCTACGAGCTGCGCCGTCAGGCGGAGGCTCGAGCCGGCGCGCCTGATGGTTCCAGTCAACACGTAGCGAGCGCCGAGCTCGCGGGCGATGGTACGCAGATCCTTGTCGCTTCCCTTCAAGAGCATAGCCGATTGTCGAGAGATGACGCGCAGCGTCTTGATCATCGAGAGATCGGTGATGACCTCGTCAGTCAAGCCATCGGCGAAATGGTCGTTACCATGCTCGGCGCCAACGCTCGCGAACGGCAGCACGGCGATCGTGGGCACTTCCGTCACGCCCGTCGATTCGGAGCCACGCAGTTGGACGGACGCAAGATTGTCGAGCACGTCGATGATGTCATGGGCGCTCGAGGGCCGATCGTCGGGATCCTTCTCGAGACAACGCTCGATGAGCGCGCAAAGCGTCTCCGGGACGTCCGCGCGCTTTGTCGAGATCCGCGGAGGCGTGTCGACGATGTGGGCGCGAATGAGCGACGCCGCCGAACGACCGGCAAAGGGCGGCTCGCCCGCGATCATTTCGTAGGCGACGCAGCCCAGGGCGTAGAGGTCGACGCGCTGGTCGAGATCTGGATCGCCGGCGGCCTGTTCGGGCGCCATATACTGTGGTGTTCCAATCGCCACGCCCAGGTCGGTCACCTGCGCCGAACCAGTCGCCACGCGCGAAGCCAGCAGCGCCTTGGCGATTCCAAAGTCCGAGACGGCTGCCGTGTCGCCGGCGAGCAGGATGTTGTCGGGTTTGATGTCGCGGTGG
The DNA here is from genome assembly GCA_046724115.1 of Gemmatimonadota bacterium. Classification (GTDB taxonomy): domain Bacteria; phylum Gemmatimonadota; class Gemmatimonadetes; order Gemmatimonadales; family Gemmatimonadaceae; genus UBA4720. Next base: position 7,409 of record JBKOVX010000163.1, read on the forward strand.
ACGACACCTTTCGCGTGCGCGAACTCCAATGCGCGCGCGACGTCCCTGAGAATGCTGACGGCAATGGCGATCGGCATGGCGCCCGTGCGCATGAGGCGCACCCGCAGCGAGTCCCCTTCCACGAAGGGCATCGTGTAGTAGGGCAGGCCGTCAGTCTCACCGGCCGTGAACACTGGCACGATGTGCGGGTGCTGCAGTCGAGCGGTGAGCAGTATCTCGCGCTTGAAGCGCTCGACATTGACACCGGCGGCGAGATCCGGGGAGAGCACTTTGACCACGACGCGACGCCCGAGCGCGCGTTCCTCCGCGAGAAACACGCGACTCATCCCACCGCCGCCAAGCTCTCGTTCCAGGAGATAGGCGTCGCTCAGGGTGGTGCGTAACTGATCCTGAAGATCGGTCTGCAAGCCCTCAACGTTCGCTGGATTCCAAGTCGATAGGAAGACCGGATCAAGGACGGCTAACGACGTGGTTTGGTCCTCCCCTTTGTCCTGCCGTCATTGAACGCCACTGCGGCGCGGAGAAGTTTCTTCAACCCGCTCGCGTTCACCTTGTCGCCCTTGAAGATCTTGATGGCGCGCCACTTGGCGCCGCCGAGCTCGGCGTTGAAGACGCCATCCACGTCCTTCAGGTGCGCACCGTTGAGAAAGGTCACCTTCACAAAGTCCTTGAAGGAGTTGCAGATGCAGAGGATCCCGTTGTGGCTCCATGTCGGCGCGCCCCTCCACTTCAGTTCCTCCGTCACGTCGGGCACAGTCTCGCGAATGATGCGACGGATTTCCGCCATCGTTTGCCCCCGCCAGTCGGGGTATTTCGCGATCCTCCTGTCGATGAGCTCAGAAGCGTTCATGTCGTCTCCGCCCCGACGCGGAACTGCTTCGCGTACTCCGCGGTCAATCTCTGCCAGCCATCGAATTTCATGAGCTCAGGACCGGCCATGCGACCAATGGGCTGAGCGGCGAGCAGCCGATCCAGCACGTCGAGGGCGATGTGCCAGCCCGCCGCACCCATCGCTACCCATCGCCGGTCGATGTTGGCCCAAAGCGTGAGGCGGGTGCCGTCGCGTCCCAGCGGCTCCAGCTCCCAGCGGATGTCGCCTCCACCCCACTCAAACTCGAGTACTCTCGGGGCTTCAGCGCGTTTGACGTGCGTCTCGGTAACGTGCGGCGCTCCAAATGTCGAGAGCGTCGCGGTGCCAACCGTGCCGAGGTTCTTGTCGGAGTCATACGGCGCCCACTCGCGCAGATCGTCCGGGTTGGTGAGCGCCTTCCAGACCTTCGCCGGAGGATGGCGCAGTTCGCGGACGAGAATGAGTTCCCACGTGTCTCCTTCCTTTTTTTGGACCTTGGCGCCGGAAGCGGCCCCAGGCGTGTACTGCTCACGGGTAATCATGACTTTCTCTCCTTTTTCACAGTGGGTCGCTTGTCCATCTTGTCCAGGTGTCGCTCCAGGGCATCGACGTGCTTCTCCCAATAGCGCCGGAAGGGAGCGAGCCAGGCGTCGAGCTCCCTGAGCCGCTCCGGTTTCAGTCGATAGAGGCGGTGCTGCGCTTCAATTCGGGATTCCACGAAACCTGCCTCTCGCAGCACTCGCAGGTGCTTGGAGACTGAGGGCTGTGACAGTCGAAGCTTGCGCTCGATCTCGCCGACAGAACGCTCGGACGAGACCAGCATGGTCAGGATGGCCCGCCTGTTGGGCTCGGCGACAACGGTAAACGATGACTCCATGGCAGATATATAACTCTAGGAGTATATACCTGTCAAGGCATATGTGAGGTGGCCAAAGGCTCTTCGTTAACTCCGTTAGCGAACTCTACCGCGCGCCGCGACCTTCCAGCTGCCTTCCACTCGGCCACGGCGGCCGTACCAGACTTCATCGTGGAGGTTGACGGTCGGACAGACATGGCTTGGCACCAGCCACACTTTTTCTCCGATTTTAGCCGGCGAGTGAATCTCCACGTATCCGTGCTCCTCATTCAGTTTGCGCACGGTCCATTGGTGCCCGATGAAGTGGCCGTAGGTGCCCGACCCGACGGTTTGATCGCTCGATAGAGTTTTTGAACCGGCGTCGATCACGCACTGCCCCGGCACCGAAGTACTGACAACAGTGGTGAGCACGCGAAGCGCGCAATCCCCTTCTTCGCAGAGCTTGTTCTCGAGACTGCTCGCGTCATAGAAGACGTAAGTACCGGGTCGGATCTCAGTGGTCTGTGGAATCAGTGGTGTTTTCGGTGCACCAGGGGTCGAACCTCCAGAGACAATCTTCGCCTCGAATCCGGCCGCCGAGAGCGCGTCGAGCACGTCGTCGATCTTCTTGCACGCCGTGTGGAAGCCGGCCTCGTCGAGCCACGATGGCCAATAGAATATTCCCTGGAAATCCGAGCACGCCTTCGCGACCGCGACCGCCTGCTCTGGCGATTGCACACCAGTGCGACCGACACCGACGTCTATCTCCACCAGCGTTTCGATCCCCTGGAGATCGCGAGCGACGTCGACCGAATCGACGGCGACTTTCACACGGCGCTTCCTTGTCAACTCTCTCAAACGCGGCAGCTTCGCTTTCACCAGGGGGTAGGCGACAAGCACATCGTCGCCGGGCAACACCTCTGCCTCACCCACTTTGGCGACCGTGATGCCGATGGCGCCGGCGTCGAGCTGCATCTGCGCGATCTCGGGGATCTTGTGAGTCTTCACGTGAGGGCGAAGCTCGACACCCCACTCACGACATTCCTGCTGCATCCGAGCGATGTTGTTCTCGAGGGCGTCGAGGTCGACGTAGAGGGAGGGTGTATCGAGATCGATTGCGTCCATTAGCGAACCTTCTTGGCGATGCACTCGATCTCGACGGCGATGCCGCCCGGCAACGCTCCCGCCTGAATCGTGGTGCGCGCGGGAAACGGCGCCCTGAAGAACGTTGCGTAGACTTCGTTCATTGCCGCGAAATCGCTGATGTCCCGCAGATAGACGTTGCACTTCATGACGTCATCGAGTGAAGAGCCCGCCGCCTCGAGAATTGCCCGCACGTTCTCGAACGTCCGCGTCGTTTCCGACCGCACGTCTCCGAGCTCGAGTTTTCCGGTCTGCGGATTGGTGCATCCCTGCCCCGCCAGGAAGATGAAATCTCCCTCGACGACTGCCTGCGAATACGGACCAATCGGCTTGGGCGCCTTGTCCGTCACAATGGCTTTTCTCACTGGCTCCTCTTCAATCGTTTCCAAAGTTGATAAACGGGGAATCCCGCCGCAGCAATCAGCAGACCGTAGATCGGCGAGAAGTTGCCAACCTGAATCTGTCCCCAAAGGATGGCCGACAAACCAACGACGGTGCCCACAACGAACAACAGCGGCACCCACGGATAGCCCGGTGTTTGGTACGGCCTCGGGGCCTTTGCCATCTTCCGTCTCAGAACGAACACCGCTGCGACGGCAAAAATCAACGCCGCCCATTCGACGACCACGAAGTAGGTCGTCAGGGTATCAAAATCCCTGAGCACGATGACCATGATAATCGCCACCACGCCCTGAATTACCACGGCCGCCCACGGTGTGGACCAGCGCTCACTGGTTCTTCCGAGAAACGAGAAAATCAGACCGTCGCGCGCCATCGCGTAAGCGACCCTCGGCTTCGCCAGCAAGTTGCCGTTGAGCGCGCCGAAAACGCTCGTCATGATGCCGAGCATGATGACGACACCACCCACAGGTCCCGCAATCGCCGTCATCACCGTCCGCGCGATGGCTTCCTTCTGCTGCGCCATCACCCCAACCGGCATGATGTACAGGTAAGCGAGGTTCGCACCGATATAAAGCGCGACGATGATCAGCATCCCGATGATGATGATCCGCTTCATCAGTCGCTCCGGTGCGACGACCTCGCCAGCGATCATGCTCACCGCGACCCAGCCATCGTAGGTCCATATGACAGACGCGACAGCCCGCGCGAGTCCGCTGCGATGTACGGCTCCGCCCTCGGTAAAATGCGAAAGGCTTCCCTGCCCCAGCAGAAACGCGCCGAGTATGATCGCCACCAGTGCGGCCACCTTTACAAGTGTCGTGATCTCGCTTACCCCCGCTCCCACTCGCGCGCCGAGCACGTTTGCGACCGTAAGGCTGACGATTGCAGCGATCGCGATCAGTTGTACTGTTACGACGTTGGTTGCGACGCCGAGCAGGTTGAGAAGGAATTCCGCGAAGACCGTGGCGAGCGAGGCAATTGCGGTGGGGGTCGTCACCAGCACGTACAACCAGCCAAAAACGAACGCGGCAGCATCGCCGTATGCCTCGCGCAGGAACACATAGACACCGCCCGCTCGCGGCAGCAGGGTGCTCAGCTCCGCCACCGTCAGCGCGCCGCAAATGCTGATCAGACCGAAGGCAGTCCACAGTCCCATGAAGACGAGCGGATTTGGGACGAGTCCGGCGATCGTCGGCGGTGTCCGGAAGATCCCGCTACCGATGGTGATGCCGACGATGAGCGCCGTCCCACCGGCGAGGCCGATGACGCGCCGGAGATCGTGCGCCTGTGGCTGAACGGGCAGACTCAAGGGAGAATTTTCTACCGGGGGTACGGAGCCAATCCCGGCATACTGGCGGGAATGCCGAGGCTTGCCGCGGGCGGCAGCTTATGGGTCCGGAACC
>JBKOVX010000361.1:0-7730 GCA_046724115.1 Gemmatimonadota bacterium
GCCTGGAGGAGGGCGATCGAGATTGTTCAGTCGCCTCCGCCTTCCTACCGCGAATGCTTCATCCACCGCGATTATCACCCGAGCAACGTCCTCTGGCAGAACGGACGAGTGAGCGGTGTGGTTGATTGGGTTAACGGCTGCCGTGGTCCAGCCGGAATCGACGTTGCGTGGTGCCGTCACAACCTCGCCAATCTGCACGGCGTCGCCATCGCCGATGATTTTCTGACAGCGTACCGCGCGGCGGCAGGCCGCGAATTCGAGTACGACGCTTACTGGGATCTGATGTCAGTCGTCGAGCTGCTTCCCGGACCACCGACGATGTATGAGGGCTGGCGGGCTGCAGGATTTCCGCCTATCAGCAATGCCGCTATGCGCGAGCGCGTCGACGATTATGTGGCCAGCCTGATCGCCCGGCTCTAGGTCTTTCCCTTTCGTCTGCGGCTGCGACGATCCTGAATCAGAATGGCGAAGACCATCCAGAGTCCCACCACACCAGCGATCAGGAAACCGAGCATAGCGAGCGATCGCTGATACGCCATCATGTAGCCGCTGGCGACGAGCAGTCCACCGAGCACGAGGCCGGTGAAGATGCGATTGGCGACCTTCTCGAGACCGAGCAGCAGCGATCCCATCTGCGGGGCCTCGACCCGCACCGCAAAATCATCGGCGATGAGCTTCTGCGTGAAGACGTCGAGACGATGCGGCAGCGCTCTCACCAGATCCGAGGTCTCCGCAGCGAACTGGAACAACCGCCGTGGCGAGAGATCGCGTTGCGCGCGCTTGTTCGCTATCTCCGCCGTGTATTCACGGATGGATTGCGTCGGGTTGAAGTTCGGGTCGAGGGCGCGGGAAACCGCGTCCAGATTGAACAGCGCTTTCGCCAGCAGCGTCAGCTCGGCGGGCAGCTTCAATCCTTCGCGGTATGAGATGGTGATCAACTCGTAGAGCACGACGCCGGCGGGTGTATCTTCGACCGTCTGGTTGGCGTGCTGGGCAACGAGCGCCGACACGTCGCGGACGTAGCCGCGCCGATCGAACTCTTCGGGTGGCTCGCCTATCTCCACCAGCGTTTCCGCCGCCGCATCGCCGTTGTTCTCGGCCATCGCCATCAACAGTCGCACGACGTGGTCGCGCATCGTGGCGGTGAGATGCGCAGTCATTCCGAAGTCGATCAGCGCCAGCTTCGGGTCGTCTCGAGGAGCCGCGGCGACGGCGATGGCGCGGGCTTCGTTCTCCGACTCCACAAGTGCCGTGGCGCCCGGCCGCACTTCCTGCCGACGATCGTCGGCGACCGCTTCGGCCGGCGTGCGCGGATTCTCGCGACCCGGGAGAACGATGAAGACGTTGCCGGGATGCGGATCGGCGTGAAAGTGTCCGCTGTCCGTTATCTGCTTCAGGTAGGCGTGTGAAAACTCGTCCGCCAGCTCGGAGAAGTCATACTCGATGCGGCTGATGGGCGGAATCTCATCGATCTTGACGCCGCGAATGCGCTCCGTCGTGAGCACCTCGTGCGTCGTGTAGGCGTCGATCACTCGCGGAATCAGAATGTGCGGGAACTCGGCCAGCGCTTTTCTGAACTGCGCGGCGTTGCGCGCCTCGGTGCGGTAATCGAGCTCGTCGATCAATGCCCGCTCGACCTGTTGCACTACGCCTACGAGATCGACGCGTGATCCGGCGGAAGTGTGCTCGGTGAGAAAGGTCGCCAGCTCACGAAAGAACTCGATGTCGTCGGCCAGCTGTTCGCGCAGGGTCGGCCGCTGGACTTTGACGACGACGCTGCGCCCGTCGCGCAGAACCGCGCCATGGACCTGACCGAGGCTGGCGCTCCCCAGCGGTTGCTCCTCGAAGGACTCGAAGAGCTTGCTGATCCGCGCGTGGAGCTTCTCCTCGATGATCTTTTCGACGGTGTCGAAGGGCATCGGCGGAACATCATCCTGCAGATGCTCCAGCTCGTCGATATACGGCTTGGGGAGCAGATCCGGCCGCGTCGAAAGCACCTGGCCGAGCTTGATGTAGGCCGGGCCGAGCTCGACGAGGCGTTCACGAAACGCTTTCGCTTTAGCGCGGAGATCTCCCTCGATCGGGGCCTCACCGTCAAGTCCGACACCCTCGATTGCCAGGAGACCCTGGCGATTGGCGAAATCGCGGAGGCCGTAATTGGTGAAGAGCCTAATGGTTGAGACCAGGCGCGGAAGCTGCTTTGGCGACAGGATCATGCGTGTGAAGGGGGCAGAATCCATGCCCGGTCGAATGTCGCTGCGGTGAGTGGCTGCAGCAGACGTGACCTTAGATATTTATGCATGGCAAAGAAGCCTTCACAGAAAACCAAACGGAAACAGTCCGTGCGGAAGCGCGTGCCCGCTCGGTCTGCTCGCGTACCGATCACGCACATCACCAAGCCGTGGGGTTATGAGAAGATCTGGGCCCTCTCGGACCGATACATTGGAAAGATCCTGCACATCAATGCCGGCCACGAGCTCTCAGTTCAGTATCACAACAAGAAGGATGAGACCGCTTACCTGCTCTCGGGCGAGATCATATATCGCGTGCAGCGAAACGGGGACGATGTGCTCGACGACGTGCACCTCAAGATCGGCGAATCATATCGAATCATTCCCGGAACCATTCACCAGATGATCGCCGTCACCGACTGCGATGTGCTCGAGGTGTCTACGCCGGAGCTCGACGACGTAGTGCGCTTGAGCGACAAATACGGACGCGAGGGGACATCAGCGCCATGAAAGTCATCATCCCACTGGCAGGAAAAGGAACTCGACTTCGCCCCCACACGCACCTGACGCCCAAACCGATGCTCAAGGTGGCGGGCAAGCCGGTGATGTCGTACGTGCTCGACGAGCTGAAAAGGCTCGGAAACGTCGAGCAAGTCATCTACATCACTGGGCACCTCAAGGAGAAGGTCGAGGAGTACGCGCGCGCCGAGATGAGCGTGCCGTCGGTTTTCATCGAGCAGAGAGTGCAGGACGGCACCGCCGGCGCGATCGCGCTGGCAAGGCCGTATGTCGATCAGCCGGTACTGATCATCTTCGTCGACACGATTTTCGACGCCGACCTCACTCGGGTCAAGACCGTTGACGCCGATGGAATCATCTGGGTCAAGGAAGTGGAAGACTACCAGAGATTTGGAGTGGTGGTGACGGACGAGGACGGCAACATGACGAAGATCGTCGAGAAGCCGAAAACGCCGATCTCCAAGCGCGCCAACATCGGCCTGTATTACATCAGGAACTGGAAGTTGCTGTTCGAGGGAATCGACTGGGTACTGAAGCAGCCGAAGAATCAGGGAGAGTATTTCCTGACCGACGCCTTCCAGTTCATGATCGACAAGGGCGCCAAGATCAAGGTGATCGATGTGGCCGGCTGGTTCGACGCCGGCAAGATCGAGACGATGCTGGAGACGAACGAGGCGATGCTGACGCGCGGCCGCGCTCGCCGGCCGAAGACCGTCGGCGACTCGACGATCATCGATCCCGTTTACATCGAGGACAACGTCACACTCAAGAAGTCTAAGGTCGGTCCGAACGTTTCGATCGGCGCGGGTACGGTGCTCGATGGATCCGAGGTCAGTAACTCGATCGTCGGATCGAACGCCAGGATCACCAAGTCCATTGTCAGGAACTCGCTCATCGGAGACGACACGATTCTCGAGGGAGTGAAAGGTGAGCTAACCGTAGGCGACCACTCCGAGGTGCGCGCATCGTAGAATCAGGCTCCAGGCTTTCCAGGCTCGGACGCAACGTCATCGGTCTCGGGCTGGTAAGTCTCTTCACCGACATATCGACGGAGATGATCTATCCACTCCTGCCAATCTTTCTGGCGGGAGTGCTTGGAGCGAATGCGAGCTTCATTGGGGCGATCGAGGGCGCTGCGGAGACGACTGCATCGCTGCTCAAGCTTCTGAGCGGGTGGTGGTCGGACAAGGTCAAGACCAGGAAGCCGTTTGTCGTGACCGGGTATCTCATCGCGTCGATTGCCCGCCCGTTCACGGCTATCGCGCAGAACGCGACCCAGGTGTTGGGGATTCGTGTCACCGATCGCGTGGGCAAAGGGCTTCGCACCTCGGCGCGTGACGCATTGCTCGCCGATTCCGCACCGCCCGATGCGCGAGGATTGGCTTACGGCTTCCACGCCGCTGCCGACAATACCGGTGCCGTGCTTGGACCACTGGTCGCGTTCTTCCTGCTGAAGCTGCACGGGGTCGGAGCGCTCGATGCCAGCCAGCACTTGTCTGCCCACGACGAGCACGCGATCAGGAATGTCTTCTGGTTGTCGGCGATCCCGGCGGCGATCGCGATGCTGATCCTCATCTTCGCCGTCAGCGATGTGAAACGAACAGATGATTCGTCGAAAAAGGCGGAGACGCCCGGCGAGACTGCGAAGTTGAGTCGGCGGTTCTGGGCGTACCTCGTGGTGGTGCTGCTCTTCACCCTCGGCAATTCGACCGATGCCTTCCTGCTGCTGCGGGCGAATCAGCTCGGCGTTCCGGTCGCCCTTGCGCCCATTCTCTGGGCTTTGCTCAACCTCGTGAAAGCAGCAACGGGGACTTACGGTGGCGAGCTGTCGGACAGAATCGGACGGAAACCACTCATCGTGGGCGGTTGGCTCCTCTACTCGGCTGTGTACTTCGCCTTTGCGTGGGCCGGCGTGGCGTGGCAGGCGTGGGTACTGTTCGCGATCTACGGTGTTTTCTACGGCATGACCGAGGGCACCGAGAAAGCGCTCGTCGCCGACATCGTTCCCATAGTTCGGCGAGGCGCTGCCTTCGGGTGGTACAATCTCGCCATCGGACTGGGCGCGTTGCCGGCGTCGCTCATCTTCGGCTGGATCTGGGATCGATCCGGCGCCCCCAGCGCGTTCGTGTTTGGAGCGACGCTGGCTTTGGTCGCGGCGATCCTGATGTCAGTCGTCGCGCCGTCGTCTCGACTGAGCGAGGCGAAGTGATCTCGTAAGCGGTTCGCGGGTTACAACCGATCCTCCGCGAGCGGGTAGTGTGCGCGCGTCATCAACCGCACTACTCGCCGAGGAGGATTTATGAGACACACACATGGCGAAGGAGCTCTTGTTCTGGCGTTGCTCGCGGCGTTCACAGCCTGCGCGGATCCCGCGAGCCGCACTGTTGCACCATCCTCCTCAAAAGATGTTCTATCGGGCCCCGCGCCCGCGCCGCCGAGTGAGGAACGCGTCGCGCTGACGAAAATTGCGCGGCTGGTGGCGGAGGCGATGGACAACGAGCCGGCGCGTCAGCATCTCAAGCGCGACATGCGGGCGGCGCCGTTCCGCGAGCACAAGCTCGAGCTCAAATCCTACCTGCAGTCAAAGGATGGCAAGTCGCTGCTCGATCGGATGGCGGCACTGGGTGGCGGTGAAGCCACCGTCTTTCAAACGCTCGCTTTGATTCGACCCCTCGAGTTCTACATGCCGGTGGCGAAGCATCGTGAGTCGTGGACGGGTAAGGGCGACGTGCTCGTCGTCTCCCAGCTCAATGAGTCGGAGCCGATCGTCGCGTTCGACGAGTCGGGCCGTGAAACAGCGGTCGACCGAACGACGGCGCCGACGCAGCCTACGCTGTCGATCGTGCCCGTCGAGACGCGCTTCGACCAGCCGATGCCGGCGAATACGTCGCGCAACGCGCGCGATCAAGGTGGGAATGCGATCGGGACGCTCGAACCGTTCGACATCAGAGCGTCGAGTCTGATTTCCTGTGGAGACACTTGCGGTGGGGGCGGGGGTGGTGGCTCAGACCCGATTCCACCCGGGATCTATCTGGAATTCTCGCGGATAATGGATATGAAAGAGCCATGGTTTCGCGGCGATCCGGAAATTGAGGTTCACATCCAGGGTCCTTATCTCGGGAGCGCACCAACCTACGCTGAAGATCTCTCCTGCTCCGGCGAGCACCCGTACGATCCCAGAAAGACATTCGATCAGAATGGCTCTTTCTGGGAGGGACAGGTAATGCTCTTCTCAGAGGACGAAGTCCTGGCGTTCGCGAGGAGGTTCTCGGACGGATTTCACGTGATGTTCTGGGAGGACGACAACCAGTACTGCACGCTCAAGCTCGACACGAATGTTCTGACCGAGTTTGTGCGGTCTGCTGTAACCGCATTTGGAACCGTTTCACTGAAGCTGGTACCCGGCGCGCCGTGGGGTCTTGTTGTTGGGGCGTATGTCGGTGCGCTGTTCTCGAACGCCGGCGCGTGGCTCACGACGAACGATGACTTTGTCGGTGCAGCTGTCGATCAGGCGAGCGCGGGATACTACTACCCCGGCAATACCCACGTAATCATGCTCGGCACGACCTTCAACGGCCGAGCCACGATAGTCTACCACCACTAACCGAGCGAGCAATGCGCATTCTATTTTTCGCCTGTCTCGTGATGGAGCTTGGTCTAATGACAGCCGCGGGATTGGAGGCACAGGACAAAACGTTCGATGCGCAGGCGCTGCGCATCGACGCGGGCCCGGGCACGCTTAGAGTTGTCCGTGGTGTTGGGGATTCGGTCGTGCTTAAGATTGGGGATTTCAAACCAGTTGATCTCACCGGGCTGGTTTCATCGTCACCCAACGCCGTGGCGCAGGCAAGACTATTCGAAGCGAATTATCACCGGGGAGGTTGGATCACTGGCCTCGGGATCGCGCTAATGGGAGTCAGCATCGGCGTTTCTCGAATGGACGTCGATCAGTTGATCCCATCAACTATGACGATCACGAGTGTCGGGGTCATAGCGTATGGGGCGTCGAGGCTCGAGCGCGCGTACCGAGGGTTGTCGAAGGCCATCTGGTGGTACAATCGCGATCTGAAGAAATAGCTGGACATTAGTGATCCTATGGTCGCTCAAATCGTCACTAGAACAGACGGTTTGAGCGATCATGAGGACAAAATGAAGTCAAGATTCTTTTGGGTGCTTGCTCTTGGCGCCCTGCTGTTTGCAGTTAGTGCGCAGGCGCAGGGCAACGATCATCCCACAAAATCCACCGCTACTTCAGCGACTACCGCGGGAGCGGCAATTAGCTCGAGTCGGGTGCCTGATGGCAACGACTCGACTCGCGCTGGAAACATCCAGCCGCTGCGATACGAGTCGAGCTGGGGCAACGCCAACATCATTCGCGGCGCCGACGGCCCCGTCATCGGCACCGTCGGCTGGTTCCGCGATTTCGACGTGCAGAAGCTCGTCCAGTCATCTCCCCGCGCCGTAGAGGAAGCAAGGTCTTTCCAGACGATCAACTTCCGCGGCTCACTGGTGAGCGCCCTCGGCGCGACGACCGTCGCCATTGGCGTAGTCGTGACGGCGAACAGCTCGAATAACGCGGCAAGCCCGATTCTCATCATCGGCGGTGCAGGCGCCATCGGCTGGGGACTCCAGCACATCAACATCGGATACCGAGCCCTCTCCAGGGCACTCTGGTGGTACAACAAGGATCTCACCTCCCGCCAATAGAGCCGTCTTGCGGCTGTAACTGAAGACTGGGATCTGAGCTACTCAGATCTCGCACCCCGTTCTTTTGTTGTTTTCCACCGACGGTACCCGAACCATCCGCCGAGCACTATCAGCCCGACCGGAATCAGGATCCCGAGCGACGCGATGATCCCCGCCACCAGCCCGATGAAATTTCTCCAGGCGCGGCGCAGCGCTCCGGTGATGGGATTCTCTCCAGGATTGTTGCCGATGATCGGCGCCGGCTCGTGCACGGTGATAGTCAGAGTGCTGGTC
>JBKOVX010000234.1:0-7157 GCA_046724115.1 Gemmatimonadota bacterium
TCCCCAGATTCCTACGAGCGGCAACGTTTCGCAGGCGAACGCCCGTCCGAACTGCATTGCCCGCGGTCTCGTGGCTGCCGACAGCACGACAAATACACTGATCATCACGGAGACGGCTTCGCGCCTCGCCGACGTCCTCCAGTACGTGCGCAACCTCGACGTTCGCACACCGCAGGTCGGCATCAAGGCCAAGATCATCTTCGTCAACAGAACCAACATCGAAGACATCGGACTCTCGTACGATCTCGGCACGGGCACCGATCAGTTCTTCAGCCAGCTTATCAAACGCCCGGATCCTTCGACGCTTAAGCCGATCGATACCAACGGCGACGGAGTTCCCGACGCGCTCGGCGGCGGCACCCCGTTCCAGGGCGACAGAATTCTCCTCGGCGGCAACGCCATCTCGGCGATCGCCAATGCCAACAGCAGAGTCGTCAACCCGGCGCTCAGCGTCGTCTTCTCGACAGCGCTTGGCAAGTTCCAGCTGACAAGCTTCCTCGACGCGCTCCAGGAAGTTCGCCTCGCCGACTTGCAGGCGGAGCCGAGCATCGTGACGCTAGACAACAGACAGGCTTCGATTCAGGTCGGACAGGAAATCCCGATCCGCGTGATCGACGCCAACACGGCTAATCTGCAGGGCGGCGGAGTGTCGGTGAACCAGCCGCGCGCGACGGTGCAGATGAAGTCGGTCGGTATCATCCTGACCGTCACGCCGCACATCACCAACAATCGTCAGATCCTGCTGCTGCTGCACGCCGAGAACTCGGATGCACAGCTGGCCGCGTCTGACGTCGGATTCATTTTCGGCAAGCAGTCTGGCGACACACAGCTCCTCGTCGGCGACGGCGAGACCGCGGTAATCGGCGGTCTGACCGTCACACAGACCACGCAGTCCAAGTCGGGCATTCCGCTGCTCGTCGACCTGCCGCTGATCGGCAGACTCTTCGGCGAGACGCGCACCGACGACGAAAAGCGTGACCTCCTGATCCTCGTCACGCCCCACATCATCGACGACGGCGCGCCGATTCCTGGCAGCTCGTCGAACCCGCCACCAGCCACCCGCTAAAGGTGACTCGCATGCATAAAGTTCCTTTCGGCGCTCTGCGTCGCGGTTTTGCAGTAGCCGCGGTCGCAGCGTGGGTATCTCTGGGAGTCGCGGCGTGCAATGACAGCACGTCGATCGACCCGCAGAGGGACCGCGTTCCGCCCACACTATCGCTCACTCCCCGCACAGGCCTGGCCGACACAGTCATTGGCTTCAGCACCGAAGCAAAGGACAACCTGGGCCTGAAGACAATCCACGTGCAGGCCATTGGCGCCGTCGGATTCGTTTACGATACGGTCTTCACCAGCGCCGTTACCGACATTCAGCTGCCGTTCACGTTGTTCGCGTCACGTACGGTACCGCCTGGCACGCCGGTCACGATCACAGCAACGGCAATGGATGGCGCGGGCAACACGTCCGGCGTCGATACACTGATCATGGCGACGGGTAATCTTCCGCCGCCGCAGGTTCAGATCCTCAGCCCGTTCTCGGGTAGCTCCGCTGTCGTCGGCAAGTCGATTCTCGTCACGGTGATGGGTAAGGCGGCGACGAAGGTGATGTCGCTCGGATTGAATTCGACAGGACCGGTCATTCGCAATGACTCGGTGCTCTTCGCCAGCCCGCTGCTCGATTCCACCACGATGCAGGACACGATCGCAATTCCGGCCAATGCAACGCCGGGAACGCTGACCATCACGCCGTTCCTGCGAGATTCGCTGGGACAGCGCGCAACCGGTCCGAGCATCACCATCAACGTCCAGACCGCCGCCCAGATCAACTCGGTGCCGACGGTCAACCAGTATTGCGTCGGAAACTCGGCGTTCGATAACGCGTGCGGCCATGGCCGACGCGTCGAAGTGACGGACACCGTTCACGTGGAAGCCGACGATCCGAGCGGCATCAGCCAGCTTGGCTATGAGGTGCGAAGCACGCCTGGCGGTCCGATCGACGACTCGCTGACCTTCGTCTCCAACGGCCAGCTCACGTTCCAGCCGCACACGTTCCAGATGCGACTGCCGTACACAACCTTCCCGACCACTGCTTATATCCAGGTGTTCGCGCGAAACTCGAACGGCGTCAGAGCTTACGCCAAGCTTGCCAATGGCGCGGATCGGATCGATACAGTTACGGTCGTAGCAGGCGTGACGCGTTCGCTGCCGTTCGGCGGTCAAGTGGCAGACGCGCTTTATCACCCGGGCAAGGATCGCCTGTATCTCACCAACATCACCAAGAACCGGGTCGAGGTCTTCAACCTGGCGGACTCGTCGTTCAAGGCACCGGTGATCGTAGGCTCGCGCCCGTGGGGCATCGCCGCATGGCCGCGTGACCGTAATGGCACCAAGGGCGACACGCTGCTCGTCGCCAACTCTGGTGGCACGCAGATCAGTTATGTGGATCTGGATGCGGGAGCGAGCGGCAGTGGTCTGGAAGTGTTCAGGTACCTGCTGCCGAACATCATAGTAGCCACCATTACGACGACGACTTCAGCGACCAGCGGACTGCCGATACGGGTGAAGACGGTCTACGACTTCAGCGATCGCCCACAGTTCGTAGGAGCAAACTGTCACGAGGCTGGCGGAATCTGTCAGGACGTAATTCTGACGTATTCGACTACTCCGACGCCCGGACAAACGCCGCCGTTCGACGGTCTAAACGGCACTTTGCGGTGGGAGAACCTGACCAAGGGTGTTACAGCCGCGGGCAAATCC
Source organism: Gemmatimonadota bacterium (assembly GCA_046724115.1). GTDB lineage: Bacteria > Gemmatimonadota > Gemmatimonadetes > Gemmatimonadales > Gemmatimonadaceae > UBA4720. The sequence continues at coordinate 2,755 of JBKOVX010000234.1, forward strand.
GATTCTACCACATCGCACTTCTTCTTCGAGCAGGCGATCGGCCAGGACGGCGCCCGCGGAGACACGCTGGAGATAGATCGCTTCGATGCCGATGGAGTCGGCTTTGCGGTACTGGTTCCGGCCTTTAACGCGCTGGGCTCGACAGTCGTAAGAGCCAAGAGCCTGGCGTTCCGCGACACAACCTTCGTGCGCGGCTCTGGCAACTTCCGCCGCTCCGTATTCGGGGAAGGTGGCAGCGTCATCAATAGCCGCGCGATGATGTACGACGTCGACAGGGGCTATGATCCGGTCGAGTGGTGGGTCGACCGCGGTGTATCGCCGCCAGTAGACGTATCGGACTTCATCGCCAATACAGCCGCGAGGATGTTCGGCGTGGCGATCAACTTCGATGGCGGACTCGCGGCTTTCCGCGCCGACTCGACTTACATAACCAACCCCGCGCTTCGGTTGATGGGTATCTTCAACACCACCAACACCAACGCCGGTCTGGATTTCCATCCGCAGAACACGGGACCGTTCTCGTTCCCGCTCAACACACGGCTTGCCTTTGCCGCGTCGTCGGAGCCGCTGATCGAGATCTACGACACGAACTGCTATCTGAGAGTCGGCACGATTCCGATCAAGGACCCGATCATTGGTCCAGTTACGGCGGCGTTGCGTCCGAGTGGACAGCTGGTGCTGGTTGGAGCGACGGCGAGAGGTGTCGTCATCGCACAGCTGCCGAACACGTTCACTACAACGTGCCCATAAACGAAATACCTGAATGAAGAAAAGCCCGGCCGCATGGCCGGGCTTTTTTTTTCAATCATGGGGTTGTCACGGCGGAGCGCGTCGCTCACTTTGGGTGACTTATGCTCCGATTCACGACCGCGGGCGAGTCGCACGGGATTGCGCTCGTCTCGATTCTGGAGGGAATGGTGGCCGGCCTGCCGCTGGTCGCCGCCGACATCGACGTTGACCTGGCGCGCCGCCAACAGGGCTACGGCCGCGGCAGACGCATGAAGATCGAGACTGATCGCGTCGAGATTCTCTCAGGCGTGCGGGCAGGCGAGACGCTCGGCTCTCCGATCGCGATGCTCATCCACAATCGGGACTGGAAGAACTGGCAGGAGATCATGGATCCGGCGCCGCGGGAGGGCGATCCGGAGCGCAAGCGCCAGGTGACGCGTCCGAGGCCGGGGCACGTCGACTTATCCGGCATGCTCAAGTACGACCGCACCGACGCCCGTGACGTGCTGGAGCGGGCATCAGCCCGCGAGACCACCGCGCGCGTGGCCGCAGGGGCCATTTGCAGGCGTTTTCTCCGCGAATTCGGCATAACCCTCGGCAGCCACATCGTGCACCTGGGAGGGGTCGATGCGAAGCGACCCGAAGAGATGCCGTCAGACATCAATAAGGTCGCAGACGAATCCCAGCTCCGCACGTTGGACCCGGATGCGGAACAGGCAATGATCGAGCGCATCGACGCCGCGAAAGCAGATGGCAACACCCTCGGCGGAATCGCGGAAGTGATTTGCGATGGAGTTCCCGTAGGTCTCGGCAGCCACATTTCATGGGACAGGAAACTCGATGGCAGACTCGCCGCCGCCATCATGTCCATTCCCGCTGTCAAAGCCGTTGAGATCGGACTCGGCGTTGAATCAGCCCGCCGGAAAGGATCGGATGTGCACGACGAGATCGACGCCGATGAGCGGAACGTGAAAGCGGGACGAGTGCGCAGGCGAAGCAATCGCGCCGGCGGAATGGAAGGCGGAATCAGCAACGGCGAGGAGATCGTGGTCCGCGCGTCGATGAAACCAATATCTACGCTGATGCGGCCGCTGGGAACGATCGAGATGAGAACACGCGAGCCGGCGCAAGCAGTCGCGGAAAGAAGTGATGTCACGGCCGTTCCAGCGATGGGGGTGATCGCCGAAGCGATGACAGCATTCGTGGTAGCGCAGGCGATGCTGGAGAAGTTCGGCGGAGATTCGCTGGCAGAGACGCGCCGGAATTACGACAGCTACATCTCTTCGCTGAGCGAGAGAAAGGGGCGGTAAGACGTCAACGCCGCATCTGATCCTCGTTGGACTTCCCGGCGTCGGGAAAACGACGATCGGCAAAGCAGCGGCACGACAGCTGGGCAGACAGTTCCTGGATTTCGATCGGGAAATCGAAAAACGGACCGGAATGGAGGTGCGGGAGATCTTTCGTCTGCAGGGGGAAGATCACTTTCGGTCGCTGGAATTCGCGCTCTCGCAAGAGCTGAGCGCTACCGGCGGAATGGTGCTTTCCCCAGGGGGCGGGTGGATCACCCAAGAAAAATCAGTCGAACTTTTGCGTTCTGCTGGACGTATCATATACCTTAGAGCGTCACCCGAAGCAGTTGCGCGTAGATTGCGCCGGGTGGAGACTCGGCCCCTCCTGGCGGGGCGGGACCCGGTGGTAGCCCTCCGGGAGCTGTACCAGAAAAGGCGGGCCCTGTACGAGACAGCTGATGTGGTGCTCGACACGGAACGCCTTGCAAGACAACAACTTATAGCCAAAGTAGTAGAGCTCGGCAGTACCACTAATAACTAAAGCACGCAACGATGAACGACAGAGTTCCTGCACAGCCACCCACTTTTCGCGTCATGGGCCCACACGAGCGCGGCAGATTCGCCCCCGAAGCCTGGGGCCATCTGCTGTCCCTAAACGGGTCGGGCGCGATAACCGGCGTCGAGCTGGAGCACATCATCGAACGAGCGCTGATGCAATTCGATGGACGCATTGCGCTCGACGATCTGCGCGGATTGCTCGAAGGAACGGGCCTGGAAGATTCGTCCGGTAGCGGCGACAACACGACGGTGCATTAAGATGGCGAAGGCCAAGACAACTAAAAGCAGCTCCGCCAGCGGGAAGAGCGTTTCGCGCGGCAAGTCGGCCGCAAAGGCCACCAAAACGAAGAAAAAGACGATCGTCGAGCACGACGGCGATCATCATCACGAGCCAGGATCCACTTCGCTCGTGATCGTCGAATCGCCGGCAAAGGCGAAGACGATCGGCAAGTATCTCGGGCGCTCCTATCGCGTGAGAGCGACGATCGGTCACGTCCGTGACCTGCCCGAGAAAAAGATGGGAATCGATATCGAGAACGGCTTCCAGCCGGAATACGTGACGATTCCCGGAAAAGAAAAGACCGTCGCGGAATTGAAGAGCGCGGCGCGCGACTCGCGAGAGATCTTCCTCGCGACCGACCCCGATCGCGAGGGTGAAGCGATTGCGTGGCACGTCGCGCAGCAGATCAAGTCCAAGAACGGCGCGCCGGTGCGGCGCGTTCTGTTCCACGAGATCACGCGCGACGCGGTTCAGTCGGCGATCCAGAACGCCGGCGAGATCGACGAGCGTAAAGTCGACGCGCAGCAGGCGCGTCGCGTTCTCGATCGACTCGTCGGCTACAAGGCTAGCCCTGTTCTCTGGAAGACGGTCAAGAAGGGGATTTCAGCCGGGCGGGTACAGACCGTTGCGCTGCGGTTGCTCGTGGAAAGAGAGCGCGAGATTCGCGCGTTCAAGCCGGTGGAATACTGGACCGTCGAAGCCCTGCTCGAGGAGAACGGTCAGCAGTTCACCGCCAAGCTCCACCTGCTCGACGGCAAGAAGCCGGTCATCAGCAACGAGAAGGACGCGAACGCGATTCTCGAGGCACTCAAGCCGCGCAAGACTTTCCAGGTGACCGAGGTAAAGCGCCGCGAGCGGAGAAAGAATCCCGCCGCGCCGTTCACCACGAGCACCCTGCAGCAGGACGCCGCCAAAAAGCTGGGCTTCGGGTCCAAGCGCACGATGCGCCTGGCGCAGGATCTCTACGAGGGAATGGAGGTCGGCGACGAGGGCGCGACTGGTCTGATCACCTACATGCGCACCGATTCCACTCGCGTCGCCGCATCCGCGGCGGCGCAGGCGCGCGACTACATCAAGATGATGTACGGGCAGCAATATCTGCCCGACGGACCGCGCCTCTATGCAGACGGCAAGTCGAAGAACGCCCAGGACGCGCACGAGTCGATCCGTCCGACGGATCCGACGCGTCGCCCCGAGCACATTCGCAAGTTCCTCAAGGAAGATCAGTACAAGCTCTACGAGCTGATCTGGCAGCGGTTCATGGCGTCGCAGATGGCGCCGGCGATCTTCGACACCACGACGATCGACTTCGATTTCGATCGCTTCCTGTTCAGAGCTACGGGCAGCGTCGTGAAGTTCGACGGCTACCAGCGGCTGTACAAGGAATCGCGCGAAGCCGAGGAAGGAAAACCGCTGGAGGAAGAGCAGGGGCTGCCTGTGGTGCAGAAAGGTGAGGACATCCCCGTCAAGGCGATCACTCCCTCCCAGCACTTTACGGAGCCGCCGCCGCGCTTTTCGGAGGCGAGTCTCGTCAAAGAGCTGGAGCG
>JBKOVX010000062.1:0-21210 GCA_046724115.1 Gemmatimonadota bacterium
CACTCGCACTGTTCGCTCGGCCAGGAAACTATACCGGCGAGCCTGCTCCACTGACGTTCTCAGCTCCCGTTCGTGGGCGTCGATCGCCTTTTTCTGGGATGCTGTGAGAGGTGCCTGACGGGCGGCCGCGATCGCTCTTTCGCCGCTGGCCGCGACGCTGTCCCACGCCGACCTCCCCGTCACGAAGGGGAGAACGGTGCTCACCGTTCCGCTCCATAGCAGGGTAAGGACCAGTGCAGGGACAATCGCAAACAGCGACAGGATCAGCACCAGTCGCGTGCGGAAACGCAGTTGATTCATGGGGGTTTGGGTATAAATTATACCCGTACGGCGCGACTTCGAGGATCTGGCGACCGGTCAACTGAGGGTTGACACGCTCGCTTGGACCTGAAGACGCACCGCCTGCGGCGAACGTCGCAGGGATCACACGGCGTGCAGCCGTCGCGGCAAAAAGCCATCGCAGGCACGCAGCCTCGCACAGGAATATCCAAAAAAATGAGTTCCAGACAACATCGATCCGCGCCGTCGAGCGCGCATCGACATGCCGGCCCCGTACATCGAGGGCACCAGGCAATCGCCCCGATACACCGTGGGCCGCAAGCAATGTCACCCGCAGCACAAGCAACCTCCCACCACGCGCCAAACGCCGCCCTGCTCATCGACTTCGACAACGTCACGATGGGCATTCGCTCCGAGCTCCAGACGGAGCTGAAGAACCTCCTCTCCTCGGACATCGTCAAAGGCAAAGTCTCGGTCCAGCGCGCTTACGCCGACTGGCGTCGCTACCCCCAGTACATCGTGCCGCTCGCCGAGTCCTCGATCGACATGATCATGGCGACGGCCTACGGCTCGGCGAAGAAAAACGCGACCGACATCCGACTCGCCGTCGACGCGATGGAGCTCGTCTTCACCAGACCGGAGATCGGCACCTTCATTCTCCTCTCCGGAGATTCCGATTTCGCCAGTCTCGTCACCAAGCTGAAGGAGTACGGCAAGTACGTCATCGGCGTGGGAATTCGGGAGTCCTCCAGCGACCTGCTGGTGATGAACTGCGACGAGTACTACAGCTACAACGCGCTCGCCGGCCTCGTTAAGTCGGGCGAGGAAGAAGTCGTCAAGAAGGATCCGTGGGAGCTAGTCACCGAAGCGATCGAGCGGATGCAGCGCAACAAGGACGTGATGCGCGCCGATCGTCTCAAGCAGGTGATGCAGCAGATCGACAGCTCCTTCGACGAAAAGAACCTCGGCATGTCGAAGTTCTCGCGGTTCGTCACTGAAGCCTCGCATCGCGGGTTGCTGACTCTCACCAAGCTGGAGAACGGGCAGTTCGAGGTTGGTCCGCCTACGGCAGGCGCTCGACTCGCACTGCCGGCCGGCCAGGACACCACCGAAACCCACCCGCCGCGACTGGTAACCGAAGAAGCAGAACCAAGCGAGCGCTCGCGCCGCGGACGTCGAGGAGGAAGGGGACGGGATCGCGATCGCGAAGGGCGCGGACCGCGCCAGCCCGCCGCGCTTCCGCCGGCCGAAGCTGAAACCGCAGCGCGCCATGAAACGCCCCGTGAACCGGCCAAGGCTGCCGCGGGCGACGAAATCGGATTGAGCGGCCTGCGGTTGAGACGCGATGAGGCGTTCGATCTGGTGAGACGCGCAGTCAGCGTGAACGGTGGCACTCCGGTGCGCGCCAGTCAGGCCCGCGCCACAGCCCGTGATCTGCTCGGCCGCGACAGCGAGAGCCTCAGCGAGCGAAACTTCATTCGCATTCTCCAGGACGCGCACGATGCCGACATCGTCGATCTGCGTCGTCGCGGAGACGACTACGAAGTCGCACCCGCCGCCGCTCCGACTTCCGTCAGCGATCAGCTGGCGGCGAGCGAGCCGCCCAAGGTCGTGACGCCTGTTGCACCGTCCGCTCCCACTGGCATGGGCGCACGCGCGGGTCTGCCCGGTCGTGGGCGTGGGCGCGGGCCGATCGGCGCGCGAGTTGGAATCGTACCGCCGGACCTGCTTTCGATTGGTGTCGTGGAGACGTCGAGGCCGGCCCCCGAGCCAGTCACGGTTGAATCCGTGCCGGATCTTCCGCTAACCGGTGAAGACGCGCTCGCGACGGACAACGAGCCGAAGCCGCGCGCCGCTCGCAAGCGCGGAGCCTCGGACGAATCCAAACCGCGTCGCGCCCGCAAAACGGCGACACCAGCTGCCGAAGGAGCGGAGGGCGACAAGCCAGCTCCCAGGCGCAGCGCTCGGAAGAGTCGCAGCAAGACCGCTAGCGAGTAGTGCGGCGGGGCGGGGGGCGGGTACTCCCGCGAAGTTTCTACGATCGCGAGACCGAGATCGTCGCGCGTGAAATGCTTGGCACCGTCCTCGAGTGTGAAACCGGGGACGGCGTCGCCAGCGGCATTATCGTCGAGACGGAGGCCTACCTCGGCGAGCACGACTTGGCGTGTCACGCCGCCGTTGGGCGAACCGCGCGCACCGAGCACCTCTACGGCCCGCCCGGGATTTCGTACGTCTACTTCATCTACGGGATGTACTGGTGCTTCAATGCCGTCACCCGCGCGGAGGGCGAGCCGAGCGCGGTTCTCGTGCGCGCCTTGGAGCCGCTCGATGGTTTGGGCCTGATGCACAAGCGTCGGCAGCGCATCAAGAAGGATGTCGAGCTCACCAACGGGCCGGGTAAACTTTGCGCCGCCCTGGGCATCACCGGCGCGATGACAGGGAAATCACTCCAGCGGAAACCGATCGTGATTCGTGACGGCGCCGGCGTCGCCGACGCGGACGTCGAGGTCACGGCGCGGATCGGGATCACGAAGTCTGCTGACTGGCCGCTCCGCTACATCGTGCGCGGCAATAAGTACGTGTCGAGGGGGAAGGTCTCAGCTTGAGCGGCTAGATCAACGGCCCGCCTTGACCAAAAAAAAAGGCGGCCCCGAAGGACCGCCATTCCACAATCGGGTGCGCCGAGAGCTGCTAATCCCGATCGATGGAGCTACCGAAGTTCAAACGAACGCCGAACTCGAAGAAGTTCAGGACGCTCGAGAACAGAAAGGTCGAGGTACTCGGCATGAGCGACTCCTGCGCGAAGATCGCCATCCGGCTTGCCTGGATCTGGATGCCCGCGATTCCCGTAATCGCGCTGCGGCTTCGCATTGACTCGATCTGGTCGAGGAACGCGTTGCTCGGGAAGGTGTTGGCGCTGTCGACGAAGACCCGCGCATCGCCGAGCACAGCTATCTCGTAGCCGGCGCCGAAGTAAGGAGTGATGCCGCCGAAATGCTTTGGAAAAACAAGCGCCGCGACGGTAATGCGACGCATGTCGTTGACGCGGATCGTGCGCTGTCCGGTGTTCGAAGCTGGATCGAAGACTTCCAGGTCACGCTGGAATATCGATTGGTTGCCCGAGACGTAGAGGCCGCCCTTGCTTCGCGTGATGACCCAGTCGATGCCGAGATCGACCGTCGAGGTGTTGCCGTGGCCGGGGACTCCGAAAGTGTTGACTCCGGACTTAAAGCCCCAGAACCACGAGTTGTCGAAGTTCCGCATCTCCTGCGCGTTCGCGCCGGCGGAAACGACGAGCGTGGCGACGAGCGCCACAACGACTGCTCTGAACTTCTCCATGAAGGCGTCCCCTAAATGATGCCAAGCTTCGTCCCGACGGTCTTGAAGGCGGTGATAGCCTGGTCCAGATCGTCTCGTGAATGGGCAGCGCTGAGCTGACAGCGCACGCGCGCCTGCCCCTGGGGAACGACCGGAAAGCCGAACCCCGTCACAAAGACGCCTTCGTCCAGCAACATGTCACTCACTTTAATGGCGGTCGCCGTCTCCCCTACGATTATTGGTACGATCGGGGTCTCCCCGGGCAACGGCTTGAACCCCGCCTCGGCGATGGCTCCGCGGAAGTAGCGGGTGTTCTCACGCAGCTTGTCCACCAGCTCCGGATGGTGCACGAGCTGCCTGATCGCACCCAGCGCACTCGCTGCGACTGTCGGAGGCAAGGCGTTGGAGAAGAGCTGGGGACGTGACCGCTGCGTCAGCATGTCGCACAACGAGGCGGGTCCAGCCACGAACCCGCCCGCCGCACCGCCAAGCGCCTTGCCCAGCGTTGACGTGATGATGTCGACTTCTCCCAGCACCCCGTAGTGCTCGGCGGTTCCGCGTCCAGTTTCGCCAAGGACGCCGGTACCGTGCGAGTCGTCGACGGCGACGATTGCATCGTAGTCACGCGCGATCTGCAGAATGTCAGGAAGCTTGGCGATGCTTCCTTCCATGGAGAACACACCGTCGGTCCAGATGATCCGACGGCGCGCGCTCTTTGCGCTCTCGAGCTTCGACCTCAGGTCATCGAGATCCGAGTGCTGATAGACGGCGGTCGTGCACTTGGTGATCGCCTTGGCCAGCCTGATCGAGTCGATAATCGACGCATGATTGAGAGCGTCCGAGACGACGAAGTCATTTTGCTCGACGATCGTCGCCGTCAGACCCTCGTTGGCGTTCCAGCACGAGACGTAGCTGAGCGACGCCTCGCATCCCACCAGATCGGCGATCGCCTTCTCGAGCTCGCGATGGATGGTGAACGTGCCGCAGATGAAGCGAACACTGCCGGTGCCGGCGCCGAATCTCTTGAGTCCATCGATTCCCGCCGCGACTACCTCAGAATCGTTTGACAGGCCGAGGTAGTTGTTCGAAGAAAGGATGACGACTTCGCCTCGCCCTTCCATCTGCACGCGTGCCGCCTGCGGCGACGCGAGGTAGTTGAGACGCTTGTAGATACGATCCTCTTTGAGCTTCTCGATCGCGCCCTTCAGCTCCGAATCGAATTTGGTGTTGAGCGCCACTTCAGCCTCTCCGTAATTCATGATCGCCTCCCGCCTCCCGTCTCCCGCCTCCCGCCTCCCGCTACCCGCCTCCCGCTACCCGCCTCCCGCTCACGCTCATGCGATCTCGAAGATGACTTTGCCGGCCGTGCCCGCCTTGATCGCCGCGATCGCCGCGTCTGCTTCGGTGAGCGGGAATCGATGAGTGATGACGGGAGTCGGATCGAACTCTCCGGAGCGCAGAAAGCGCGTCATCTGATGCCAGGTCTCATACATTCGCCGGCCAACCACTCCGTAAATCGTCAGGCCCTTGAAGATTACCTCCGTCGCCAAATCGAAATCGACCTTCTTCGACGGGATGCCGAGCATCTGCACGCGCCCGCCGACGCGCACCAGCGCAAATGCCTGATGAATCGCCGCCGGCACGCCCGACATCTCGAGCACGACGTCGGCACCGAGCTGGTCGGTGGCATCCTTTACCAGCTTGACGGCATCTTCCGGGTGCACTGCGTGATTCGCGCCCATTTCTTTGGCGAGCGCCAGCCTGGTGTCGTTGACATCGGTGGCGATGATCTGCGATGCGCCGGCTGCCCGGCAGATTCCCACTGCGAAAATTCCGATCGGCCCACAACCGGTGATCAACACCACCGCGCCTGGGATGTCGGCGGTGAGCACCGTGTGAAACGCGTTGCCCATCGGATCGTGGATGCTGCCGACGTCGTACGAAATCTCATTGTCGAGATGCCAGACGTTGGTCGCCGGCATCGAGATGTACTCGGCGAAGCATCCGTCGCGATCGACGCCGATGATTTTGGTGAACGGACAGACATGGGCGTTTCCGGTTCGGCAGAGGAGACAGCGTCCATCCACGATGTGGCCCTCAGCTGTGACGCGATCTCCCTCCTTCACATCGGTGACGAGACGCCCGACCTGCACTACATCACCGGCGAATTCATGGCCGACGACGAATGGCGGCTTGCAGCGCCCCTTCGCCCACGCGTCCCAGTCATAGATGTGAACATCGGTGCCGCATACTCCCGCTCGCCGGACCCGAATTAGAACTTCATCCTCACGGATCCTCGGCTCCGCGACATCCTTCAATTTGAAACCGGGTGCCGCGGATTCCTTGACGAGCGCTTTCACTTAGCAACTGCTCCTTTGAGTGTCGAGAACGATTCGTTGGTTGAGCGGGGAAGTTCAAACTGCTAATTGCGAGCCGCTTTTGGAAGTGACGCCGCCGTTCCCAGCGTTCGTTTGTTCGAGTGGTGCACTCTCGACTTTTTTCGGCGCCTCGACAAATCGATACGGAAGAATCGCTAATGTGACGTGCACTACGCACATCTCTTGCAGCCGACTGCGCGACCCGCAGTACTACTTCAATCGTGGAGAGAATCATGGCGGCAGCTAAGAGAGGTGGCCGTAGAAAAGGCGGAGCGCGCAAGAAATCCTCAGCCAGAAAATCCAGTCGCAAGAGTACCGGCAGAAAACGCGGCGGGAGAAAGACCGCTCGCAAGCGCTCGCGCAGAAAGAGTAGCCGCTAGAGCGCTCGATAAAGAAAGAGCCGGCGAAACTTCGCCGGCTCTTTTGCTTCCAGCGTCAACTACCGCGAATACCTCGCCGATGCCAGCTCCACGATTCTCGCGATGAGCGCCGGGTACTCGAGTCCACTCTTCTGCGCCGCCCGCGCGAATTCGCTTTTTGTTTCCAGGTAGCAGTTCGGGTTGGCCTCGATCACGAAAATCTCTTCTTCGGGAGTCACGCGCAGATCGATGCGCGCGTAGTCACGGAGGCGGAGCGCCTGGAACGAATCGATCGCCACGCGCTGGATCCTCTCCGCCATCTCTTCTGAAAGGTCGGTCGGAAAAATCGAACGCGTGCCCTCGAACTGCTCGCCTTTTTCGTCGCCGTCGTCTCCCCACTTGGCTTCCCAGCTGGCGATCTTCGGGAGCCCGGCCGGAAACTTTGAGAAGTCCAGCTCGATGATCGGCAGCGCTTCGACCTTGCTGTTCCCGATGACTCCGACGTAGAACTCCCGCCCGTCGATGAATTCCTCGACGAGCACCGGCGATTGATATTCCTGCTGAGTGCTGCTGATGACGTCGAGCAGCTCTTTGACGTCGTTGACGACGGACTTCTGGGTGATGCCGAGCGACGCGTCCTCCTGTGGCGGCTTCACCAGCAATGGGAAGTTGATGTCGCCCACCCAGTCGGATTGTCCGCGGTACATCGTCGCGAACTTTGCGCTCTGGATCCCGTGAAACGCCAGCACCTTCTTGGTGAGGGTCTTGTCACCGGCGAGAATCAACCCGGCTGGGCTGGAGCCGGTGTAACGAAGATCGAGAAGATTGAGCAGCGCCGCGACGTTGGACTCGAGCGCGCTCTTCCCCCGAAACGACTCCGCCAGATTGAAAACCAGATCGGGCGGCGAAGTCTTGAGCGCAGTGATCAGCGGCTCGACCGAATCGTCGACGGCAAGCCTTTGCGAGGTATGACCCGCTTCGGCGAGCGCAGCATCGAGCTGGTCGAGAAGCGGATCCACTGGCGGATCGAGAGCGTCCTTGCTGTGGAGAACGGTGATCTTCACGAGCCGTCCGTTCCGTCGATGGCGTTGGTGTGACGGTAGTTCATCATCACCGCGGTTCCGAACGCGGTCAGCTCGATGAGGGTGGATGCTTCGAGGCCGCCCAGCCGGAGGTCGAGCTCGCTCACGCGCCGCGCCAGAAACTCCACGAAGTGTCGCACGACCGACGCGTTCTCGCCGGTCCAGTAGGAGATGCGCGTCACGATCTCGCGCTTGTGACGTGAGATGAAATCAGCCGCCGACACCGCTTCGGGCGCCTGTGCAACAGTGACGAAGATCGTTCTGAGATCGCCGTCGAAGATTCGCGGATCGCGAATTGGAATGCTTTCCTCGTTCTCCTCGTAATGCTCGGCGACGGTGTACCGCATCGCGGTGACGGGGAGATCGTCCTCAGATGGCTCGGGCACCTGGGGGACCTGCTTCGCCACCTGTCGCATCACCTTGTCCACGTATTCGAGTTTGGCGAGTGCGCCCCACCCCTCGTACGTTCGCCGCCAATCCATCCCGGGTGTGAGCCATACCGCGAACGTCTCGGCGAAATCCTCGTCGGGATGCTTCTGCGCGTACCAGCCGAGGATGTGGCGCACGAAATCGCGCGAGAAAGGGTCGGCGCGATACCGCTCACGATACGGACGCGAGTAAGGGCCAAAGATCTTTCTCCAATCGGGTCGATCATAAAGACGGTAGGCGTAGTTGAATGCATGACCCGCCTCGTGCCGGAGATAACGCATGGATTCCTCGGCGTTCTCGACCGTCGAGGAGTAGTCCTCCTCGATCTTCGACAACCGGGCGTCGGCGAGATAAAACGGAACCCCGATAAGCGGCGTTCCGTCGGGACAGCCCCACTGATCGCTGAGGTAGACCGGCGGCCGAAACTCGAGCCCCTTCCCCGCCAGCTCGTCGTAGAGCTGATTGATCAGCTTTTCGAGCAGCGTCCCGCGGATCTCCAGTCCGATATCGGAGATTCGCTGCGACAACAGCGCATGCCGCTCGCCTTCCCAATTCGGGGCAGCCTCTTCCACGAGTCCGTAGTCGGGCAATCTGCGTACCCAGTTTGATGGCTTGTAATGGGCCTTAACTGCGGATTGGGACTGAAAATGATGTTGATTGAGGGGTGCGGACCAACTAACCAGTCCGGGCTGCGGATTAATTGAGCAGTTCGGACTAATTACGGAATGCGGACAACGACTCCGATGCCATTTACGTCCGCGATAGTCCCTACTCCGTAGTAGGTCCGGACTCCTCAATTAGTCCGAACTCCGTACTGATCTGTTGGTCCGCACCCCTCGATCCGCATCGGTCCGCGGTCGCAACAAAAAGCCCCGCGATCAATCGCGGGGCTTCTTCACCATAAGATCTCCGAACTGCTAAGCCGCGCGGTGGGCGGTTTCCTCTTCGGTTTCGGGAACCGGGCCCCAAATGTACGCGGAGAAAACCGGCGTTGGTTCGGTCTTGTCGCCGCGCGATATGATGATTCCGAGTGGCTCGGACGGAGTCGATTGCTTACGATCCTTCTTCATTGCTCTCTCACTTTGTGATTGGCATACGCGTGTCGCGGCGGGATTGAAAGCACCCGATATGCCGTTTCTGAGCATCTTTACAAGTCGTTGCTGTCCAACGACTTGCACTGCTCAGTCCGATGTTTTGGTTGCAAGAGTGTCGCGGAATGACACTCCATTGGAGGACACCAGTGTCGTTATGACACTGCCTCGATGCTCGCCTTCGTCCCTCGCCCCTTCGTCCCTCAATCAGCTGGCGATCTTTCTCGCGAGGAAGCTCTTTGACGATCCAGAGTCTTCTTCGATCGAGATCGACCAGCCTTTGTACTGGCGCCGAAGCTCGGTCACGGACAGTCCGCGCTGGCCTCGAACAATCGTCCCGACGAGATGGACTCCGCCATCCCGAGTCGCCCCCTGCAGCAGCTCGAAGGCACGGCCACGCTCTTCGGCCGACAACCCGTTGAATGCCTCCGGCGTGCACACCACCGCGCCGAGCTGGACGTCGGGTGACCAGTCGGTGATGTCGGCGACGTAGCTCTGGATGCGATCCGCGAGTCCTGCTTCCTGCGCTGCGTTCATCACCCGCTCGAGCGGCTGGACCTCGCGATCCACCGCTGTGACGTCGCAGCCGTGTGCGGCGAGATATAACGCTGTCCGATCGATGTCACCGCCGGCGACGAGAACTTTCGACTCGGCCGGTGGATGGACCTCGCGGGCAAGAACGCCGTCGGGTCGAATTCCCCAGTGCTCCGGACGGCGATACTCCTCGAGCATCTTGAGACGCTTTCGTCGCCAGGTCGAATAGGAGGGAATGCGGAGTCGCTTTCTTATGATGCGATCGACCTCAGCCCATAACAGCAGCTCGTCCATCGCGAATTGTTCGCCGGCGCGAAGCGAGGCGGCAGCTTCATCGCCAATCTTGAGAATGGCGGAGCGTGACACCGACTCTTTGTAATTCTCTATCTCGTTCTCAACGTACAGCTCGTACTCGTGTTTGAGAGACCGAGGATTTTGTTGCGCCATGGCGTTGGGCAGAGGAAGCGTGCTCTAGCCAGGTGTTTAAGGTAGACGCCCTGGCTCAACCCGCAAGTGCGAGTTTCGCCAAGCTCTTCCGTTGTAACTACTTACGACGCGACTGGAATCAATCCAACCCGCATGGCGTAGCGCACCAGGCTCACGACATCGTGCATGTCCAGCCTCTTCATTACCTCGCCACGATGGCTCTCGACGGTCTTCACACTCAGGCTCAGCTGATTTGCAATCTCGCGGGTGCGATGCCCTTCGGCGACCATTCGCAGCACCTCGATCTGTCGCGATGTCAGTTTGCTCAGCGGGGTTCTTTTCTCGATCGCTTTTGTAATCGCCGACGGCAGCCGTTTCAGATTCTTCCGGATGACGATGTCTTCCACTCCCGCGCGCAGGCATGAAACCGCGGCCAGGCCCGTCACCGACTCCGCGACGACGATGAGTGGTGTTTCCGGGCTTTCGTACCTCAGTACACCTTGCACCTCGCACGCACTGAACCGGTCAGGAGTGTACTCGCAGAGGACGGCGTCCGGTTTGACGTCGGACAAAACGATCTTGAAGGATTCGGGAGAGTCAGCGCTGGCTTTCTCTACGGACATTCCGGCCGTGATGAGCTCGTGCGTAATGAACTCGGTGTCAGCCCCGGTCTCGCACAACAACAGAACTTTGGTTGGCTTCGTCATCTTGAGGGGAGTTTTGAATCGAGGCCGGTGAACTGGCACGCCTGCCTGATTTGGCGCAGGAATGAGGCCCGACAGCGCGGGTTTTGTCTTTCGCCGGAGCCTCACCTGCAAACTAAATCCGGCGACGTGCTCGGACAATGCGCCACGCGCCGCTGGTAAATTACCGAATGATCCGTCCCCGTCCCCGTCCCTGCCGCCTTGCCTGAGTTACCAGAGGTCGAGCGCGCCGCCCGCACACTTTCCCGCGCCGCGCTTGGCAAAACGATAGTCGGAGTGAGGGCCATTCATCCGGCTCTCCGCCGCAAACTTTCTCCCGCGCGGGCACGCGCTGCCAGGGGAAAGCGAATCCAGACGATCGAGCGAAGAGGGAAGCACCAGCTCCTCGGTCTCGATAGCGGTGACACCCTCGTCGTCCACTTCCGCATGAACGGAGATTGGGAGATCGGCACGACCGTTGACGTGCTCGATCGCTTTGCCCGCGCGGTCATCGAGCTCGATGACGGAACGCGCATTTCGCTGGTCGATCGCCGCGCGCTTTCGTCTATCACCCTGGACAAGCAGGGCAACTCGTCCCTGCCGAAACTGGGGAAAGAGGCAAGCGATAAAACGCTCGACGCGGACTATCTCGCCGAGGTTCTGCAGCGCCGCAAGATCCCCATCAAGCCCGCGCTCATGGACCAATCGGTTCTCGCCGGACTCGGCAACATCTACGTCGCCGAAGCGTTGTGGGAAGCCGAACTCGATCCGAGAAAGCGCGCCGCGAAGCTGTCGCGGGAAAAGCTGGCGCGACTCGTCGACGCAATTCGAATGGTTTTGAGTCCGCGGCGTCGCCGTCCTGGCCGCTACACTGATACGCGCGGCCGCGAGCGCTTCGCCGTTTACGATCGGGAAGGGAAGGAATGTCGGCGTTGTGGAGGGATCATCGAGCGCATCGTCCAGGCGGGGAGATCGACGTACTTTTGTCCGGATTGTCAGATCGGATAAAACAATAACTTCGAGCAGCGAACTAACCACCAGTTCGAACTGCGATCTAGTTGCGAAGCTCGAACCGACTACGAAGTGCGGACCAAGCTCGCAATGGTTAGCAGTTGTTCAAAGTAGTTCGAAGCAGGTTCGCGCTTCGGACTTGGATCGCAGATCGAACTGGCAGTTGGTTCGCGGCTCGCAGTCCCTCCCAGAGACGTCAATCCATCACCTCCAGCAACGCCCCTTTGATGTACCCCGTCTCCGGAATCGTCAAAACCTCGGGATGATCCAGCGGCTGCCCAGTGAATGCTCGAATTGCGACGCGACGCCCGCTATCGCTCGCCGCACTCTGCAGCATCTCCATGAACAGCGGCTTCGTCAGGTGGAAGCTGCAGCTCGCCGTGTATAGCAGCCCTCCGGGCGCGAGGAGGCGAATCGCGCGCAGGTTGATGTCCTTGTAGCCGCGCAGTGCACCGGATAACGCGTTTCTCGTTTTCGCGAACGCCGGCGGATCGAGCACGATCGTATCGAACGTTATTCCCTCCCGCTCCTTCTCGCGCAGGTAGTCGAACGCGTTCGCTTCGACGAACGAGATGTTGGTGAGGGAATTTCTCGCCGCGTTTTCTGACGCTCGCATCAGCGCCGGCCCGGACGCATCGAGCGCGGTCACGTGCGTCGCCTTCCTTGCCAGGTGGAGCGCGAACGAACCGTGATAACTGAAGCAGTCGAGCGCTCTCCCGCGCGCCACTGTGCCCACGAAGTGTCTGTTCTCCCGCTGATCGAGAAACGCGCCTGTCTTCTGCCCCGTCCACGGCGCAGCGAGGAACTTCACTCCGTACTCGTGCACCTCGATCTCGCGTGGCACGTCACCGAAGAGAATCGTGGTCTCTCTCGGCAAGCCCTCCTTCGCCCGCAGTGACACGTCGTTGCGCGCCAGAATTCCTGCCGGCTCCACGAGCGAGCGCAGCGAGGTGAGAATCTCGTCTCTGAAGCGCTCGAGTCCAGCGCTCATGAATTGCACGACGAGCCACTGATCGTAGCGATCGCAAATCAGGGACGGACATCCGTCGGCCTCGCCGTGAACGAGTCGCAGCGCATTGGTGTGATCCTCGAGCGGAACTCGTCGCGCAATCGACGATGCGATGCGCTCGTCCCACCACGCCTGGTCGATGATCGCGTCAGGATTTCGATCCAGCAACCGCAGCGAGATCTCCGAGAGCGGACTCCACAACGCCCATCCTAGTGGCTTGCCGCGATTGTCGTGGACGAGGACAGCGCCTGCATCCATCATCGGGCGCTCGATGACGTCCGTGCGATAAATCCACGGATGACCGGCGAGCCACCGCCGCGCACCTTTGGTGTTGACGCGTGCAACAGTCATGGCGTGAATGTAATCGTCCCTGTTACGCCGAATGTTTCCAGCGCGACGTACTCTCTCGCACGCATCACGCTTTCCAGGCTGGAAAAGCGGCGTAGCTTCGTGACAATTTCGGGCCGGAAAAGACCTCGCCCGTGAACGCTTCTTGCCACATAATCGAGAATGCGAGAGGTCGTCCCGATTTCAGTTGGAGCCGCGGCGAGCGGCTTGGCGTTACGCGAGCACACCCTCCGTGCCAGAGCCGAGCGTCTGAGCGCGGCGACTCTGGAGACCCTGCTGAATGCCATCGACGCCAATGACAGTGACACCGGCGCGCACGTACGTCGTGTCGCGGATTACGCGCTGATTCTGGGGAAAGCCGCCGGCCTGGACGAGCGCGGATTGCACAGCGTCGAACGCGTCGCGCTTTTTCACGACATCGGCAAGCTGCACGGTGCGCTCAGCGACATTTTCCACGAGCCTTCGAAGCTGACGCCCGAAGAGCGGCGCGCCGTAATGACGCATCCGCAGCGCGGCGCGGAGGTGCTGGCGCCGCTGGGTGCGTTCTATCCGGAGCTGCCGAAGGGTGTCGCCGCGCATCACGAGCGATGGGACGGGAGCGGCTATCCGCGCGGCCTGAAAGGCAGGAAGATTCCATTGGAAGCGCGGATCGTCTCGATCGCCGACAGCTTCGACGCGATCACTCACCGGCGTCGCTACAGTCACGCGCGCAGCTTCACCGAAGCGGTGGAAGCAATCAGGGCAGGGAGCGGAACTCAGTTCGATCCGGACCTGGTGGATCTCTTTTTAAGTCAGCCGGTGCTGTCGCAAGTCGAGAGAACGATGCGTCGCGCGCTCGGCCCGCGAAGGAAGAGTGAGAACCGCCGGCGCAGCGAGCGCAACACCCCCGCGCCCGACATCACTTTCCGATGGCGGCCGCGATCTCCCGCGTCGCCGACTCCGGATCGTCAGCACTGAAAATCGCGTTGATCACCGCCACGCCCACGGCCCCGTGCACCGTGATCTGTAGCGCGCGATCAGCGGTGATTCCACCGACGGCGACGGCGGGCTTGGTGACCAGCGCCGCCAGACGCTCGAAGCCGTTGACGCCGATCGCTGTTCCGGCGTCGCTCTTCGAGTCGGAGCTGAACA
This sequence comes from Gemmatimonadota bacterium, assembly GCA_046724115.1. Taxonomy (GTDB): domain Bacteria; phylum Gemmatimonadota; class Gemmatimonadetes; order Gemmatimonadales; family Gemmatimonadaceae; genus UBA4720. The sequence continues at coordinate 14,079 of JBKOVX010000062.1, forward strand.
CCGGTCCGATTCCCACGTAGTCTGCGTCTTTGGCGTTGGGCAGCTCGGCGTCGCTGCCCAGGGATGCGCCGATTATGAAGCTCTCCGGAGCGAAACGACGGATCGCCTCGACGGGCAAATCCGCCTCTCCCACGTGCACGCCGGCCGCCCCGGCGGCGAGCGCGATGTCGGCGCGGTCGTTCACGATGACCGGAACGTTGACCTTGGCGATTATCGCTTTCGTGATCTCGACGACTTCACGCGGCGCCGCCGTCTTTAGCCTAACCTGTACGCTCGTGGCGCCGCCGCGCACCGCAGCCGCGACGCGATCGACCAGTGTCGAACGGTGATCCTCGGCGTCGTCAGTGATTGCGACGAGGCGAAGGATCTTTGGATCGAGCATTTGTGCTATCGGCCGGTACTCGTTGAGCCGGAGGTACGCTTCCTGGTCGTGCTGGTGTGACTTGTAGACTTCTTCGTGGTCGACTTTGCCGGCGTCTTGCTGGTTGATTTGACCGACGATGATTTGACCACAGTCGTTTTGCTCGCCGTCTTCGCGGGTGTTTTGGTCGCGGTCGACTTGCTCGCGGCGCGCGGCGTGCTCTTCGCCGCCGGCGCGGCTGACCGGCTCGTCGCGGCAGCGTCGGAATTTGCCATCGCCAGCATGCGCGTCGGCGGTTTCTTCGGCATCGTCGCGCGCACTTCTCTCACCGCATCGGTGTGCTGCTCGAGAGTCATGCGAAATTCGTGATGGCCATCGCGCGTCGCCACGAAGTACAGGTAAGGCACGTTCGCCGGATTCGCCGCGGCGGCGAGGCTGGCTGCCCCCGGCGATGCCACCGGGCCGGGCGGCAGTCCTTTGTGCACGTAGGTGTTGTAGGGTGAATCGATTGTCAGATCTTTATAAAGGACGCGACCCACGTGGTGACCGAGCGCGTACTGCACTGTCGGGTCCGCCTGCAGCAGCATACCTCTCTTCAGTCGATTGTAGTAGACGGCTGCTATGACCGGGCGCTCTTCGGGGACTCGCGCCTCCTTCTCGACGATCGAAGCCATCGTCACCAGGTCGTTGCGGTTGATCTTGAGCTCCGTCGCGCTCGAATCCCAGTCCGGTCTCCAGCGACGCTCGAACGAGTACACCATCTCGCGCACTGCCTGTCGAGCGGTCGTGCCGAGGGGGAACGCGTAGGTGTCGGGAAAGAGATAGCCCTCGAGCGTCTTGTTGGGGACGTCCAGGCGCGCAAGGAGAGCGGTGTCACTGACTGCCGCGGTTACAGAATCCGCCGGCACTTTGAGCGTTTTCGCCAGCAGCGGCGTGAGCTGCGCGATCGTGTATCCCTCGGGGATCGTCACGGTGTTGACGAGTCCGTGTCCGCCGTTGAGCGCGCTGACGATGTCGGTCCACGGCGTACCGTGCTTGAGCAGATAAGTGCCCGGCTTGATGTTGCGGTCGCCGCCGGTGACGCGCCCGTACAGTCGGAACAGCTTCGGGTAGCCCACCAGCCCGGCGCCGGCGAGCGAATCCGTCGCCTGTCCGAAGCTCGCGCCGCGCGGAATTATGACGCGCGTCGGCGCTCCGTGCGGTTGACCCGCGCACGCAGCACTAACTACGCACACCGCGATTAGCGCGAGGCGCAGATCAGATCGAAGCATTGAGGGCTTGCTGGAGCAGAATCGTCGCGGCGAGCGAATCGACATCGCCCTTTCTGCCGCGGGTTGACTCACCCAGCTCTTTGACTGTACGCAATGCTGCCGCCGTGGTAAAACGTTCATCATAAAAACGAACGGGCATGGCACTACGTTTCGCGATTTCGGCACCCAAAGTACGCACTTCCGCCGTCCATTCGGTCTCGTTGCCCTCTCCGTCGAGCGGAAGGCCTATTAGATACCCCCGAGCGCCCAGCTCGGTAGCGCGTGCGATGATTTTTGTGATGGGGGCTCTTTTGCCTTCGCGGCGCGAAATAAAGCCCACGGGCGACGCGATCATCCCCAGAGGATCGCTGATGGCGAGGCCGATTCGCTTGCGGCCGTAATCGACCGCGAGATAGCGAGCCAGCGCGGGGTTCGCCAACGCTACCCCTGCGCCATCTGGGTGAAGAATTCCTTGTTGTTCTTCGACTTTGTCATCTGTCGCAACAGAAACTCGATCGCTTCTGCCTCAGGCATGTCGGCGAGAAACTGTCTTAGCAGAATCGTGCGGTTGATTTCCGCCTGACTGAGAAGCAGCTCCTCTTTGCGCGTGCCGGAGCGGAAGATGTCGATCGCCGGATAAATGCGACGATCGGCGATCTTGCGATCGAGAACGAGCTCCATGTTGCCGGTGCCCTTGAACTCCTCGAAGATGACGTCATCCATGCGCGAGCCGGTCTCAGTGAGCGCGGTGGCAATGATCGTCAGCGATCCGCCTTCTTCAATATTTCGGGCCGAGCCGAAGAACCGCTTGGGCTTGTGCAGCGCGCTCGCGTCGACACCGCCCGACAGAATCTTTCCCGACTGCGGTGCAACGGTGTTGTGCGCGCGACCGAATCGCGTCAGCGAATCGAGCAGGATGACGACGTCCTTTCCGCTCTCGACCAGTCGCTTGGCCTTCTCCAGCACCATGTCGGCGACCTGGACGTGGCGAGCCGCGCCTTCGTCGAACGTCGAGCTCACGACTTCCGCCCGGATAGTGCTGGCGATCATCTCGGTCACCTCTTCGGGCCGCTCGTCGATGAGCAGCACGATGATCGTGACCTCGGGATGATTCTCCGCGATTGCGTTCGCGATCTTGTGCATCAGGATCGTCTTTCCCGCCCGTGGCGGTGACACAATCAGACCGCGCTGTCCCTTGCCGATCGGCGCCATGATGTCGACCACCCGCATGCTCAGGTCGCCGTCCTTCGTCTCCAGGCGCAGTCGCTCGTCGGGGTAGCGGGGTCGCAGATTGTCGAACGGAACGCGATCCTTTGCCTTCTCCGGATCGTCTCCGTTCACGCTCTCCACCTTTAATAGCGCGAGGTACCGCTCCCACGGCTTGGGCGGACGCACCTGCCCGCGTACTTCGTCGCCCGTCCTCAACCCGAACCGTTTTATTTGCGACGGCGAAACGTAGATGTCGTCGGGCCCCGGCAGGTAGCTCCAGTCCTGGCTGCGCAGGAATCCGTAGCCCTCGGGCAAAATCTCCAGTACGCCGTCACCATGCAGCATGATGTCGGTGTCGAGCAGATTCTGCTCGATCTGGAAGATGAGATCCTGCTTCCGGAGACCGGACGACCCGTCGATTTTGAGGCCGTCTGCCATCTCCTGCAGCTCAGTAACGGATTTTCGCTTTAACTCTGCGATATCCACGTTTGTGGGAAGAAAAAAGGTAGGAGCTAGCGGGAAACGGGAGCGGGGGTGGCCTGGGAGGGGACTGAGCTCGCTCAGCTCAGTGGATGCAGGTACGTGCGGGAGTGGAATTCGGAGGGAGATTCGCGCGCGTCGTTCGCGGCGATTTACCCGAAACTAATCGCGGCCAAAATTGGGGTCAAGTCAGAATCTGATGTATCGCATCGGGTTAGTTTTCATGTCCTTGATCAATGCATCCATCAGCACGTGCTGGCGGTCCAGTTGTCTCGCCAGGACGCTGTCGGAATGTACCGCCGCGATCGTGCCCACCGGACTCTGTACGAGCTGGCGCAATGTATCGAGCTGAGCGAGAACGTGTCCCGCTTTCGTCACGAGGGTGGAGTCGCGTCTGAACCGACCGATACTCCCACGAGTCGACGACGTCAATTGGCGAATGGAGTCAGCCGCTCCCATCGTCGCCCACGCTCGCGCTATCAGGTGCGTGCGCGAAGCATTCGCGACAGTGCCGCCGCTTAGCGTGCCCCGGTTATACAAGCTGGTGACGCCGGCTTTGACATCGCCGAAATCCTCGAAGCCGTTTATCCGGGCGTTGCCCATCGTTCCCACCGGTTGGTTGAGCTTGTGGGCGAGCGCTTTCGTCGCCTCGCCCAAACCCATGACTTGTGGACCGATGGTTCCGACATCTTCGGCGAGATCACCCACCGCCGCTTTGGGTTTCGCGTAGATCGTGTCTCCATCATGGAGCTCGCGCGCAGCAGTCGTACCCGGTGAGATGTAGACCACTGGAGTGCCGATCATCGATCCCCCGGGACGAATCTGCGCGTAGGAATCCCGCCGGACATTGGAGAGCGCCTCCTTGAGAACCTCGGTCGTGATGAGGAGTCGCTCGAGAGTGTCCGCGGTGACCGGTCTGAAAGTGACGTCATCCACCAGCCCCTCGTGCTTTCCACCCACCCAGACTTCCGTTCCAGCCAACACGCCACCCGCATCATCGGTGACGACGTACAAGGTCACTTTCTTGCCGTGAAGCGCGCCCACCCGGGCGTACACCAGGACGACGAGGATCAACGCGGCAATCACCGCCGCGGCAATGATTCCCCCCCTCAGGTCTCGCCAATGGAGTTGGTGGGGCATTCGGCGAATATAAACACGGGCTTTCCCGAGCGCTTATCTTATGGCGCATACATGACCGGCAAGGAAACCAGCGCATGCTGATCGGGGTCCCGCACGAGATAGCGACGGGCGAAAGACGCGTCGCAATCGTTCCCGAAGTCATTCCGCAGCTTACGCGCGCCGGCCATCGCGTGGTGGTCGAGCACGATGCGGGACTGCGCGCTGGTTTCACCGACGATGCCTACCGCGCCGCCGGCGCCGAGATCGCGGACTCCGCCGAGGAGATCTACGCGATGGCGCAGATGATTCTGAAAGTCCAGCGGCCGGGACGGGCGGAAGACAGCGGCGAAGCGGAGCTCGACATGCTGAGGGAGGGAACGGTTCTCATCGGCCTGCTCCAGCCCGCCAGTGATCCGGCGCTTTTCCAGCAGCTCGCCGAGCGAAAGATCATCGCGTTGAGCATGGAGCTGGTGCCGCGGACGACGCGCGCGCAGATGATGGATGTCCTCTCGTCCCAGAGTACGGTCGCGGGCTACAAAGCGGTACTTCTCGCCGCGAACGCTCTTCAGAAATTCTTCCCGATGCTCATGACGGCCGCCGGAACAGTCCGTCCGGCGCGGGTGCTGGTGATCGGCGCCGGGGTGGCGGGATTGCAGGCCATCGCAACCGCGCGTCGCATCGGTGCAGTCGTCGAAGCATTCGACACCCGGCCTGTGGTCAAGGAACAGGTGCAGAGTCTGGGAGCGACGTTCGTCGAGCTCGATGTGCACATCGAGGACGCGCAGGACGCCGGCGGCTACGCGAAAGAATTGAGTGACCGCCACATCAGACTCGAGAAGGAGCTGATCCACAAGCGCGCGCTGCAGGCCGATGTCATCATCACCACCGCGCTCGTCCCCGGAAAACCGGCGCCGATGCTGGTAAGTGCCGAGACGGTGCGCGCGATGCGGCCGGGATCGGTGATTGTGGATCTCGCCGGCGAGCAGGGTGGGAACTGCGAGCTGACGGTGCCGGGTGAAACTGTGGTACGGCACGACGTCACAATCATCGCGCCGCTCCACATCTCCAGCGATCTCGCCTACCACGCCAGTCAGATGTACGCCAAGAATCTTGCGGCGCTGGTAACGCTGCTGGCACCGAAGGGCGACCTCAATCTCAACTTCGGCGACGACATTATCGACGCGGTCACGATCGTCGCAGATGGTGAAGTGCGACACAATCCAACCCGTCTCAGGCTCGGCATGTCGCCGCTCTCAACCCAAACCGTGGGGTCACCAAAGTGAGTCAGGAGCTGGTGCTCGGCATTTACGTCTTCATCATGGCGATCTTCGTCGGCTTCGAGGTGATCAGCCGGGTGCCCTCGGTATTGCACACGCCGCTGATGTCAGGCACCAACGCCATCCACGGCATCGTGGTGCTGGGCGCGTTTCTGGTGGCGGGCTCGGCCGACTCGCCACTGCTTCACGCGCTCGGATTCATCGCCGTGGTTTTCGGAGCCGCCAACGTTTTTGGCGGCTTCGTCGTCACCGACCGCATGCTCGAGATGTTCAGGAAGCGAGAGCCGTCGAGCGGAGAGAAGAAGGATGCTTGATGTCCGCGACTCTGTAATTGCTGTCAGTTACATAGTCGCCGCAGTTCTTTTCATCTTCGGGCTCAAGCAACTGAGCTCGCCCTCCACGGCGCGCGCAGGCAATCGTACGGCAGCCATCGGGATGGCGATCGCGCTCGCGGCGACGCTCCTCGACAGACAGATCGTTTCGTTCTGGACGATCGCCATCGGCACTCTCATCGGCGCCGCGATGGGAATCTATTTCGGCAGAACCGTGCAGATGACGGCGATGCCGCAGATGGTCGCTCTGTTCAACGGGATGGGTGGCGGGACAGCGGCGCTGGTTTCGGTGGCGGAATTCCTGAGACTGACGCGCGCTGGAGAGGCCATCGGTGTCGGCGAGTCGACTTCGATCGTGCTTGGCACCGCGATCGGCGCCATCTCCTTCACCGGCAGCATCATTGCGTTCGGAAAGCTGCAGGAGATCCTGCCCGGCAAACCGTTGCAGTTTCCTCTGCAGCGAGTGGTCAACGCTCTGATCCTGATTGCCGTCATCGTGCTTGGCGCGACCGTAGTGACGAGCGGTCGGCCCGTAAGTTTATGGTCACTGTTCGCCGCCGCTCTATTGCTCGGCGCGATGTTCGTGCTGCCCATCGGCGGCGGTGACATGCCGGTCGTGATCTCGATTCTGAACTCACTCACCGGACTCGCCGCCGCACTCACCGGATTCGTTTTGCACAATCAGATGCTGGTTGTGGCCGGAGTTCTCGTCGGTGCGTCGGGTACGCTGCTGACGCTGCTCATGAGCAACGCCATGAACCGCTCCGTCGCCAACGTCTTGTTCGGCGCATTTGGCGCGACCAACAACGATGCCGCCGTGACCGCGTCAGCGGTTGGACACACTGTTCGACAGACGACGCCCGAAGACACGGCGATTGCGCTCGCTTACGCGCGCAGTGTCGTGATCGTGCCCGGTTACGGTCTGGCCGTAGCAGAAGCGCAGCACACCGTGCGTGAGCTCGCCACGGATCTCGAGAGCCGCGGCGTCGACGTGAAGTACGCGATCCACCCGGTTGCGGGTCGCATGCCCGGCCACATGAACGTGCTTCTCGCCGAGGCGAACGTGCCCTACGACCAATTGCTCGAGATGGACCAGGTCAACGG